>CAZHSL010000309.1:0-3739 GCA_964535185.1 uncultured Corynebacterium sp. | reverse complement strand
GTAGCTCAGGCCGTGCCCGAAGGGGAACAGCGGCTTGGGGTCGAGGTTGGAGATGCCGTCGCTGACCCAGGCGAGCACGGGGGCGAGGTAGGTGCCGGGCTGCCCGCCCACGCCGTTCGGGATGCCGATGGGCAGGCGGCCCGAGGGGTTCACGCGGCCGGAGAGGACGCCGGCGATCGCGCTGGCCCCCTCCTCGCCGGGCATGAAGGCCTGGATGATCGCGCGGGCACGGCCCTGGTACGCGCCGAGCGAGTAGGGGCGTCCGGTGACCAGCACCAGCACCACGGGCGTGCCGGTGGCGAGCACCGCCTCGACCAGCTCGTGCTGTGCGCCGGGCAGCTGCAGGCTCTCCACGTCGCAGCCCTCACCGGACGTGCCGGCGCCGAACAGGCCCGCGAGGTCGCCCACCGCCAGCACGGCCAGCTCCGCGGCCTGCGCCGCGGCGACGGCCTCGGCGATCTGGGAGGTGTCGCCGTCGGAGAAGCCGGTCCCGCCGACGGTGGTGATCGCCGACTGCGGGAACTCCGCGGTGAGCGCGTCGGTGAGGGTCGGCACGTCGACCGAGCTGCCGTTGTCCTCGAGGCGGGAGAGGACGTGGTTGGTGAAGCTGTAGCAGCCCAGGAAGCTGCGCGGCTGCACCGCGGCCGGTCCGATCAGGGCGATCGAGGAGGGGGCACCCCCGTCGGCCGGTGCCGCGAGCGGCAGCAGGCCCTCAGGGTTGTCCAGCAGCACGATGGACTCCTCGGCCATGCGCCGCGCGAAAGCGCGGTTCTCGGCGGAGTCCAGGTCGAGCACCTGGCCGGTGGTGCCGGCGTCGAACTCGGGATCCAGCAGGCCCAGCTCGACCTTCTGGCGCAGGATGCGGCGCACGGCGGTGTCGACCACCTGCTCGTCGAGCTCGCCCTCGCGCACGGCGGCGACCAGGTGCGGGTAGGCGGTGCTCTCGGGCAGCTCGATGTCCAGTCCGGCGCTGAGCGCCGCGATCGCCGCGGCCCGGTCGTCCTCGACCACGCGATGCATAGACTGCAGGAAGCTCACGGCCCAGTAGTCGGCGACCACGGTGCCGTCGAAGCCCCAGGTGTCGCGCAGCAGATCGGTCAGCAGCCAGCGGCTCGCGGCGGGCGGGGTGCCGTCCAGGTCCGCGTACGAGTTCATCACCGCGCCCACCTCGCCGTGGCGCACCGCCATCTCGAAGGGCACCAGGTCGATGTCGTGCAGCTCGCGCATGCCGATCGAGACGGGAGCATGGTTGCGGCCCGCGCGCGAGGCGGCGTGGCCGGCGAAGTGCTTGAGGGTGGCGATCACGCCGGAGGACTGCAGCCCGCGCACGTACTCGGTGGCGAGCATGCCGGTGAGGTACGGGTCCTCCCCCATCGTCTCCTCGATGCGGCCCCAGCGGTAGTCGCGCACGATGTCGAGCACCGGCGACAGGCCCATGTGGGCGCCCATCGCGCGCAAGTCCGCGCCGATGCGCCGGGCCATCTCGCCGATCAGCTCGGGGTCGAAGCTCGCTCCCCACGCGATCGCGGCGGGGTAGGTGGTGGCGCCGTGCGCCATGACGCCGGTCAGGCACTCCTCATGGACCAGTGCCGGGATCCCGTGCGGAGAGCCGGAGACCACGGCCTGCTGCATCTTCCGCAGGTTCTCGACGCCCTCCTCGGGCTCGAGCGCCGCGCTGCCGTAGGGGCGGGTGAGGTGCCCCAGCCCGCCCTGGACGGCCGCGTCGAAGGGATCTCGGCCCTCCTCGAAGGTGGACTGCATCGGGGCGAAGCCCTCCGCATCGCCCAGGGTGGGGCGCTTCCAGTAGCTGCCCAGCTGGGCGGTCTTCTCCTCGAGGCTCAGCTCCGCGAGCAGCGCCTCGACGCGCTCCTCGGTGCTGCGGTTCCGGTCGTTCCACGTCGGAATGGTCATGACGCTCCTTCGCACGGCCCGTGACGGTCGCGCGCGAGCGGCCGACGGCGGCGTCGGTCCCGGTCGCCACGAGGCACGCCCCGGAGGCAGTTTCAGTCTGGGTTTAGCAATCTTTTCGCTTGCTTTCGGTGGCGTGAGCGTACGACAGTGGGGATGATGGGGTCAACAGTCACCGTCCGCTAGGCTGTGACGAGGACCGCTCCCCCACCGAGGATCCGGTGCGGAAAGCGCTCCTTGCTCGCTCATCCGTCGAGAGGCGAGAGGCTCGGCGCCGACGCCGCACCACGGCGCCCGCCCCGCCCCCGCGACCCGCGACAGCCCCGAACCCACACCGAAACTTTCACTCAGGAGCAGTGCTTCACCGATGACCACCACACACGCCCGCGCCGGCACCCTGAACGTCGGCATGATCGGCTACGGCTTCATGGGCGCCGCCCACTCGCATGCCTGGCGCAATGCCCACCGCTTCTTCGATCTGCCGCTGACCCCGCAGCTGCGCACCCTCTCCGGCCGCACGGAGAGCGCCGTCGTCGAGGCGACCGAGCGCTACGGCTTCGCGCAGACGACCACCCGCTGGGAGGACGTCATCGAGGATCCCGAGATCGACGTGGTCGACATCTGCACCCCCGGCGACACCCACTACGAGATCGCGCTGGCCGCGCTAGCGGCGGGCAAGCACGTGCTGTGCGAGAAGCCGCTGGCGAACTCGGTGGCGCAGTCCGAGGAGATGACCGCGGCCGCACAGCAGGCTCGTGCGCAGGGCGTCCGCTCGCTCTGCGGCTTCTCCTACCGTCGCACCCCGGCTCTGGCCTATGCCCGGCAGCTGATCAGCGAGGGCGTCGTGGGCGAGATCCGCCAGATCCGCGCCCAGTACCTGCAGGACTGGCTCTCCGACGCCGACGCCCCGATGACCTGGCGCCTGAACAAGGAGCTCGCCGGCTCCGGCGCGCTCGGCGACATCGGCGCCCACATCATCGACCTCACCCAGTGGCTGACCGGCCAGCAGATCGCGGAGGTCTCCGGGACGCTGCAGACCGTGGTCCCCACCCGCCCGTCGGCCGGCACCTCGCAGGGCCTGGGCGGGCGCGGCGACGTCTCCGGCGCGCGCGAGCAGGTCACCGTCGATGACCTCGCCCTGTTCACCGCCCGCTTCGACTCGGGCGTGCTGGGCTCCTTCGAGGCCACCCGCATGGCGCAGGGCCGCAAGAACGCGATGCGCGTGGAGATCAACGGCTCGGCCGGCTCGGTCGCCTTCGACTTCGAGCGGATGAACGAGCTCGAGGTCTACGACGCGACCGCCCCGGGCGGCCGCCAGGGCTTCACCCGCGTCCTGACCACCGAGCCCGAGCACCCCTACGCCGCCCACTGGTGGCCCACCGGGCACGGCCTCGGCTACGAGCACACCTTCACCCACCAGATCGCCGATCTGGTCACGGCGATCGGCGAGGGCACCGACCCGTCGCCGTCCTTCGAGGAGGCGCTGCAGGTGCAGCGGGTCCTCGACGCCGTCGAGGCCAGCTCCGAGGCCGGCTCCCGCTGGCAGAGCACCGATCCGCAGTCCACCACCGCCCAGGAGGGCACCCGATGACCGAGCAGAGCACCACCGCCCCCACGACCGACGACGCCGTCGAAGCGCCGAACGCCTCCCGTGTGGCGCTCGTCGTCCGCGGCGGCTGGGACGGCCACCAGCCGATCGAGGCGACCGACATGTTCCTCCCCTTCCTCGAGGAGAACGGCTTCGCCGTGCGCATCGAGGAGTCGCCGGCGATCTACGCCGACGCCGAGTACATGGCCACGGTCGACCTGATCGTCCAGTGCAACACCATGA
>CAZHSL010000308.1:0-3754 GCA_964535185.1 uncultured Corynebacterium sp. | reverse complement strand
GCGTTCGGCTCCGCCCGCGTCGCGGTGCTCGCCCAGATCCTCGCCTCGACCTCGCACCTGCTGGTCTACGTCGCCGGGAGCTGGCTGTGGCTGGCGCTGTCCCTGGGCCTGGCCACGGCCGCCGATGCGATCACCGACATCTCCATGAACCGGCACGGGATGCGGGTGGAGCGCCGATACCGCCGTTCGATCATGAACAGCTACCACGGCTGGTGGTCCCTCGGCGCGGTCACCGGAGGGCTGCTCGGAGCGGCCGCCGCCCAGCTCGCAGCGCCGCTGTGGGCCCAGGGGATCGCCGGGCTGCTGATCTTCGGCGCTCTGGCCGCCGCCTCGCTGCGCTTCATGCTGCCCGGGCACGACGCCACCGAGCGCACCCCCGAGGTCGCGGGCCCGTCGGCCGGCTCCGCCGCCGAGGTGCCCGGGGACGCCTCCGCCCACGGACTGCGCATAGCCGGGATGGGGCTGCGGGCCCTGGGGCTGGTCAGCGCGCTCGGGATGGTGCTGGTGTTCGCCGGCTCCACCGAGGACGCCGGCAGTACCTGGGGCGCCCTGTTCATGCAGGAGACCTTCGCCGCTGCTCCCTTCCTGGCCGGGATGGCCTTCGTCGCCCTGCAGGGGGCGCAGACCATCGGCCGCTTCACCGGGGATGCTGTCGTGGACCGGCTGGGGGACCGTGCCACGGCCCGGCTGGGTGCCGTGGTCGGGATGAGCGGGATGAGCCTCGCCCTGCTGCTGCCGTCGCCGGCGACGGCCCTGCTCGGCTTCGCCGCCGCCGGCTGGGGCGTGGCCACCCTGTTCCCGGCCGCCTTCCGGGCCGCCGACGACCTCCCGGGCGTGCCCTCCGGAGTGGGCATCACGGTGGTGGGCTGGTTCGCACGCCTGGGGTTCTTCCTCACACCGCCGCTGGTCGGCGCCCTCGCCGATGCGCTCACGCTGCGCTACGCGCTGTGGATGGTCCCGGCCTACGCCGTGGGCATCCTGCTCTTCTCCGGGGTGCTCAGCACCCGCCGACGCCGCACCGCGGCCTGAGCCGGGCCGACCCCGGGCACCGGGCCGTGACGCGAGCGCTCAGAAGCGGTCGATGTCCCCGGCGCCCTCGCGGGCGATCACCAGCTCGTCCCCGGCGAGGTCGATGACGGTGGTCGGCTCGGTGCCCACCTCCCCGGAATCGATGATCGCCTCGACCTGCTCTCCCAGCAGGTCCTGGACCACCCATCCCTCGGTGGGCGGCTCCTCCTGCTCCGGCAGCAGCAGAGTGGAGGAGACGATCGGCTCGCCGAGCGCCTCGACCAGGGCGTGGGCCACCCGGTGGTCGGGGATCCGCACCCCGACGGTGTGCTTCTTGGGATGCGCCATCTTCCGGGGCACCTCGCGGGTGGCCGGCAGGATGAAGGTGTACGGGCCGGGGGTCGCGTTCTTGACCAGGCGGAAGGTGGGGTTGGAGACCAGCACGAACTGGCCCAGCTGTGAGAAGTCCGCGCACACCAGCGTGAAGTGGTGGTCCTTGCCGACCTGGCGGATGCGGCGGATGCGCTCGAGCCCTTCGCTGTTGCCGAGCGTGCAGCCCAGCGCGTAGCAGGAGTCGGTGGGGTAGGCGATCAGCCCGCCGTCCTCCAGCACAGCGACCGCCTGCTGGATCAGGCGCGGCTGCGGATCCTCCGGATGGATGTCGAGATACTTCGCGGAGCGACGTGATCTGGCCATGCCCGATGGTACGCCGCACGCGCGCAGCACGTCGATCGGCCGCGGGGCACGTCGATCGGTCGCGGGGCTAGGCGACGACCACGAACTCCCGGCCGATCCACTTGGTGCGGCGCAGCCGGAGGACGGCGCTGACCGGGAGCGGGCCCTTGATGTGGGGGTAGCCGCGTCCCTTGCCGTCCACATCGGCCTCGATGTCCACCGCGATGCCGGCCGCCTCGACGCGGCTCACGTCGATCTCGAGGATCACCAGATCTGCGGGACGGTCGGGGTAGACCCGCTTGGCGACCTTCGAGACCTGCTCGGGCCAGGAGGCGTGGATGAACCCCTCCTGGGCGAGGTCCCGGTCCCGGGTCGCGCGGGTGTACGAGCCCGACCGGACCGCCGCCTCCCAGGCGGAGAGTTCGGTGATGTGCCAGATCAGGGGCGCGGGCATGACCGGCAGTGTACCGTGACCGGCATGGATGAGACCTCCGCCGACCCGGGCGCGGTGCGCCTGGTCCACAATGCCGATCGCGATCGTTACGAGGCGCTGGACGGAGCCGACGTGGTCGCCGTCCTCGCGCACGGGGACGAGGACCCGCCCGTCGGCGACCGCGGTGCGCGGGTGCGGGATCTGCGCTCCACCGTGGTCGCCCCCGAGCGCTCCGGTGCCGGCATCGGCTCGGCCGTGGTGCGCTTCGCCCTGGACGACATCCGCGCGCTGGGGATGAGCGTGCGCCCCACCTGCTGGTTCGTGAAGGGATGGATCGAGCGCCACCCCGAGTACGCGGATCTGCTGGAGACCACCGGTGACGGGACCGACGACGAGACCGACCAGGAGGGACGATGACCTACCGGATCCTGACCATCTGCACCGGCAACATCTGCCGTTCCCCGATGGTCGAGTACGCCGTGCGCGAGGCGCTCGAGCAGGCGGGCCTCGGCGATCGCGTCGAGGTCGCCTCCGCGGGCACCTCCGGCTGGGAGGTGGGCAATCCGATCGACCCGCGCGCCGGCGCGCTGCTGAGCCGCCACGGCCTGAGCACGGACGCGCACCGGGCGCGGCAGATGGACGACGCCGAGCTGCAGGCCGCCGACCTCGTGCTCACCCTCGACCACGACCACGTCGCCCCTGTGCGCCGGGCGCTCGGCCCGGCCCGGGCCGAGCAGACGGTGCGGATGGTGCGCGACTTCGCCCCGCACGCCGTCGAGGACACCGGGATCCGCGACCCCTGGTACGGCGACGAGAGCGGCTTCGACACCGCCTGGGAGCAGATCGACGAGGCCCTGCCGGGGATCGTCGAGCATGTGCGCGCAGCGCTCGAGGGGACCGCGGGGGAGCGCCGATGAGCGACCGGCACGAGTCGGAGCGAGGAGCTCTCGGGACGGCCGGCGCACTGCGCGACGGGGAGATCGACGTCGAGGAGCTCGCCGAACGCACCCTTCTCGCGGCGCGGACCACCGGGGCAGAGGTGGGAGCGTTCGCCCATCTGCTCGAGGATCTCACCCGCGAGCAGGCCCGCGCCGCGGCCGGGCAGCTGGCCGAGTCCCGCCGCACCGGCACCCTCACGGAGCTCGCCGACCGCTCGCCCCTGCTCGGCGTGCCGCTGCCGGTCAAGGACCTCACCCAGATCGCCGGGACCCCCTTCGAGGCCGGCAGCACGACTCTCGCCGGGAACATCGCGACGGTGACCGACGGCGTCGCCCAGAAGATCCTCGACGGCGGCACCCTCACCGTCGGGAAGACCTCGACCCCCGAGTTCGGGCTGCCCTGCTACACCGAACCGGCCACCGGCGCGCCCGCCCGCACCCCCTGGGACCTCAGCCGCACCGCCGGGGGCTCCAGCGGCGGAGCGGCCGCCGCGGTCGCGGCCGGGGTGGTTCCGCTCGCCCACGGATCCGACGGCGGCGGCTCGGTGCGCATCCCCGCGGCCTGCTGCGGGATCGTCGGCGTCAAACCCTCCCGCGGGGTGATCTCCCCGGGCCCGTACGGGAGCGAGGGGATGGGACTGGTCACCGACGGGATCCTCGCCCGGAGCGTGCGGGACGCGGCCGCCGGCCTCGATCTGCT
>CAZHSL010000307.1:0-3768 GCA_964535185.1 uncultured Corynebacterium sp. | reverse complement strand
CCGACTTCCCGCGCGACGCCCTGATCCTCGGCGGCAACCGGATCCCCTTCGCCCGTTCCGGAGGCCCCTACGCCGGGATCTCCAACCAGGACATGCTCACCGCCGCGCTCGAGGGGCTGGTGGCGCGGTTCGGTCTGCAGGGGGAGAAGCTCGGCGAGGTCGCCGGCGGCGCCGTGCTGAAGCTCGCCGGGGATCTCAACCTCACCCGCGAGAGCGCGCTGGGCACCCCGCTGGACCCGCGCACCCCCACGATCGACATGTCCAAGGCCTGCGCCACCAGCCTCGAGACCGTGGTCCACGTGTCCAACCGGATCCAGCTCGGCCAGATCGACTCCGGCATCGCCTGCGGCGTGGACTCCGCCTCCGACTCGCCGATCGAGGTCACCCCGCGCCTGCGCCGGATCCTCCACCGCGCCTTCGCCGCGAAGACCGCGATGCAGCGCGTGAAGGCCCTCGGCGCGATCCGTCCCGCCGATCTCGCCCCCGTCCCGCCGCGCAACGGCGAGCCCCGCACCGGGCTGTCCATGGGCGAGCACCAGGCGCAGACCACCGCGCAGTGGGGCATCACCCGCGAGGCCCAGGACGAGCTCGCGCTCGCCTCGCACCAGAAGCTCGCCGCCGCCTACGACGCCGGCTTCTTCGACGACCTGATCACCGGCTACCGGGGCCTGTCCCGCGACCAGAACCTGCGCCCCGACTCCACGCTCGAGAAGCTCGGTTCGCTGAAGCCCGTCTTCGGCACGAGGTCCCCGCAGGTGGCCGAGCCGAGCATGACCGCCGGCAACTCCACGCCGCTGTCCGACGGCGCCTCCTCCGTGCTCATGGGCAGCGCCGACTGGGCCGCCGAGCGGGGCCTGACCCCGTTGGCCCGCGTGGTCGACGCGCGCAGCGCCGCGGTGGACTTCGTGCACGGCGAGGAGGGCCTGCTGATGGCCCCCGTCTACGCGGTGCCCGAGCTTCTGGACGCGAACGGCCTGACCCTGCAGGATCTCGACTTCTACGAGATCCACGAGGCCTTCGCCTCCACGGTGCTGACCACGCTGAAGGCCTGGGAGTCCGAGGAGTTCTGCCGGGAGCGGCTGGGCCGCGGCGGAGCGCTCGGCAGCATCGACCGCGCCAAGCTCAACGTCGCCGGCTCCTCCCTCGCGGCCGGGCACCCCTTCGCCGCCACCGGCGGCCGCCTGGTCGCGACCCTCGCCAAGCTGCTGCACGAGCGGGCGACGGAGACCGGCCGCGTCCAGCGCGGGCTGATCTCGGTGTGCGCGGCCGCCGGCCAGGGCACCGCGGTGCTCCTCGAGTCCGTCGCCGACTGATCCCGGGACCGCCGTCCCCGACCGCTCCCACGACCCGGAGGTCACCATGACCGATGCCTACACCCGTTTCATCCGCACCGCCCCCGGAGGGACGCTGGCCAAGCAGCTGGGCCTGCCCCGCCCCGCGCGCCTGCTGCGCCGCGAGGACCGTCCCGAGCCGGTGCTCGGCCCGGTGGTGGTGCTCGGCGACTCCGCCGGCGCCGACCGGATCGCCCACCTGCTGCTCGAGGAGGGCGCCGACGTGCGCCGCCGCTTCGAGGAGCTGCGCCGCGTCGGCTCGGTGATCGTGGTGCTCGACGAGATCACCTCCCCGGCGGACATCGGCCCGATCGTGCTGCCGCTGGCCGGGGCGATGCGCTCGCTCGCGCCCGGCGCCCGGGTGGTGACGATCTCCCGACCGGCCGGCGTCGAGGACCCGGCCCGGGCCGCCGCCCGCGGCGGTGTCGAGGGCTTCGTCCGCTCCCTCGCCCACGAGATGCGCGGCGGCGGGACGGCCAACGGCGTGACCGTCGAGGACGGCGTCCCGCTCGAGGCCCCGGGGGTGATCGGGGCGCTGCGCTTCCTGCTCTCCGCCCGCAGCGCCTTCGTCACCGGCCAGTTCCTGCACGTCTCCAGCGCCGCCGGCAGCGAGACGGAGAACCGCTCGCTGCCGCTGGCGGGGCGCACCGCCCTGGTCACCGGCGCGGCCCGCGGCATCGGCGCGGCGATCGCCCGTACCCTCGCGGCCGACGGGGCGGAACTCGTGGTGCTGGACGTCCCCGGCGCCGGCACCGAGCTCTCGCGCCTGGCCAACGAGCTGCACGCGGTGCCGATCCAGCTGGACGTCACCTCCCGGGGGGCGGGCGAGCGCCTGGTCTCCTCGCTCCGCGACCGGGGCCTGACCCTGGACGCGGTGGTCCTCAACGCCGGCATCACCCGCGACAAGATGCTCGCCAACATGACCCCCGACCGCTGGGACCCCGTCCTGGCGGTGAACATCACCAGCCAGATCACGCTCACCGAGGCGCTGATCGAGGCCGGGGACGTGCTCGGCGACCAGCCGCGCGTGGTCTCGCTCGCCTCCACCAGCGGGATCGCCGGCAACCGCGGGCAGACGAACTACGCGACCTCGAAGGCCGGCGTCATCGCCTTCGTCGACGCGCTCGCCGAACGGCTCGAGGGCATCGGCGGCACCGCCAACGCCGTCGCCCCCGGCTTCATCGAGACCGAGATGACCGCGAGGATGCCGGCGCTGACCCGTGAGATCGCGCGCCGCCTCAACTCCCTCCAGCAGGGCGGGCTCCCGGTGGACGTCGCCGAGGCGATCTCCTTCCTGAGCTCCGCCGAGGCGGGCGGGATCCGCGGCGAGACGCTGCGCGTGTGCGGCCAGAACATGGTGGGGAGGTGAGCGCGATGGCCCGGAGCACCACAGGCACGAGCGCCGCAGCACCGGCGGAGCAGATGAGGGACCTCGCCGACCTCCCCTCCTTCCCGGCGATCTACGCCGCCGCGCTGGACCCGCGCTCCGGCGCGGGGAGGCGACGCGGCGGGGAGCCGCAGCTGCCGAGCACCGCCTACCGGGTGCGGAAGGTGCGGATCGACGCCGAGCGCGCCCGCGACTTCGACCATCTGATGGGCGGGCCGGCCACCGATCTGGTCCACCCCGGGGTGCTCCACGTGCTCGCCTTCCCGCTCTCCCTCGCGCTGATGGCCCGCCGGGACTTCCCCTTCGCGCTGCTGGGACTGGTGCATCTGCGCAACCAGGTGCTCCAGCACCGCCCGGTGCAGGTCGGAGAGCTGGTGGACGTCGAGTGCCGAGTGCGGGGCCTGCGCCCCCATCGCAAGGGCCGCACCTTCGAGGCCGTCTCGACGATCCTCGGCGAGGACGGCGAGATCATCGCCACCGACGTGTCCACCTACCTGGTGCGCGGCGATGCGCCCTCGTCCGGAGAGGCCTCGAGCACGGCCCCGTCGGCGCGCGCGCGAGAGGAGTTCGTCGCACCGCGGCCGACGGGACGATGGGCGCTGCCGGCGGACGCCGGCCGCCGCTACGCCGCCGTCTCCGGGGACGTGAACCCGATCCACCTCTCGGCCGTCAGCGCGAAGGCCTTCGGCTTCCCCCGCGCCATCGCCCACGGGATGTACACCGCCTCCCGCGCCTTCACCGAGTCCCGTGCGGACCTCTCCCGACCGCTGCGCTGGGACGTGTCCTTCGACGCCCCGGTGACGCTGCCGAGCACCGTGCTGGTCTCCTACCAGGACGATCCGGCCTCGGGCACGGTCACCTGCACCGGCTGGCGCGCCGGGCGCGGCGACAAGGGCCCGCGCCGCTGCTTCGAGGTGCAGGTGACCACGCTCGATCGTTGAGGCCGCGCTCTCCGTCCCGCCCCGCGGCGGAGCTCAGCCGGTCAGCCCCCGCTCGAGGACGGTCAGCAGGTGCTCGACGAACTCCTGCGGCTGCACCGCCGTGAGGACG
>CAZHSL010000306.1:0-3770 GCA_964535185.1 uncultured Corynebacterium sp. | reverse complement strand
GTGGTGGTGTCCTGCCGGAACACGCCCCGCAGGATCAGCCCCAGCGGCGCGAACAGCGCCATGTTCATCAGCAGCTGCAGCACCGGGAAGCTGGTGGCGAGCTCGAACAGGCCCGCCCCGCCGCGCTGCATCGCGAGCACCTCGGCCGCGGAATGGAACGGATCCCATCGCGCCACCCCGCCCGAGCGGCTGCGGCAGGTCACGGCGACGTCGTAGGCCGGCGCGATCGTCAGGCCCGCGAGCGACATCGTGTACACGCAGATCACGAGCACCCCGACCAGGCGCGAGGGTCGCACCCGGCCGAAGCGGCGACGCTGCAGCCACATCGCGGGCAGCAGGATCACGGCGAACACGCCGAGCCCGCCCGCGATGCCCACCAGCGCCAGCCGCAGCAACTCGCTCACACCGGCACCGTAAGGTCTTCGCCTGGACGCAGGCCGCACCGGCCCGCCACGAATTCTGCAGGAGCCGCCATGTCCCCCGCCCCGGACCCCACCCGCCCCGCCCTCCGCACCGCACCGGTGAGCCCCGGCTCACGCATCGTGGGCACCGGCCACCACCGGCCCGAGCGCGTGATGACCAACCGGGACCTCGAGCAGCTGGTCGAGACCAGCGACGAATGGATCCGCCAGCGCACCGGCATCGAGTCCCGCCGCATCGCGGCCGAGGGGGAGGGCGTGCCGGAGATGGCGACCGCCGCGGCCCGCGCCGCGCTCGCCGACGCCGGGGTGGACCCCTCCGAGGTCACCCAGGTGATCGTCGCGACCTGTTCGAACGAGGAGCGCTCCCCGAGCGCCGCCGGCCGGGTCGCGCAGGCGCTGGGCATCCCCGCCGCTGCCGCGTTCGAGGTGGGCGCCGCCTGCTCCGGCTTCGAGCACGCGCTCGCCGTCGCGGACATGTCGATCCGCACCGGGGCCTCGAGGATCTCCCTCGTGATCGGTGCCGAGAAGCTCTCCGCCTTCACCGACTACTCCGACCGCACCACCTGCATCCTCACGGCCGACGGGGCGGGGGCGATGGTGCTGCGCGCGAGCGAGGAGCCGGGCATCGCCCCGGTGGTGTGGGGCACCGTCCCCGAGCTGGCCGACGCCGTCACCATCACCGCCGCCGAGGGCACGGACGAGGGCCCCTACTTCGCGCAGCAGGGCCGGCAGGTGCTCGGCTGGGCGCTGCGCGAAGCGCCCGCCATCGCCCGACGGATCGTCGAGGCCGCGGGCCTCACGATCGAGGACATCGACGTGTTCGTGCCCCACCAGGCGAACCTGCGCATGATCGAACCGCTCGCCGCGGCGCTCGGGCTGCGCGAGGACGCGGTGGTCGCCGACGACATCATCACCTCCGGCAACACCTCCGCGGCGACGATCCCGCTGGCCATCTCACGGCTGCGCGAGGCCGGGCGGATCCCCGCAGGGGCCACGGCGCTGCTGATCGGATTCGGCGGCGGATTCGCCTGGGCCGGTCAGGTAGTGCGCCTGCCGTGAGGGGATGAGGCCGAGTCGCGGCCCTTGAGCTCCTTCATCGCGAAGCGCGAGGACACCTTCGACACCCCGGGCATGGTGATCACCTGCTCGGTGAGGAAGTGCTCGTAGGCCTCGAGATCCGCGACCGCCACCCGCACGAAGTAGTCGGGAGTGCCGAACATGCGGTACATCTCCACCACCTCGTCGAATCCCCTCAGGGTGGTCTCCACCCGCTCCACGGTGTCGCGATCGTAGGCGGTCAGCTCCAGATCCAGGATCACCTTGAACGAGCGGCCCAGCGCCGCCGGATCCACCTGCGCCGCATAGCCGCGGATGATCCCCTCGGCCTCCAGCCGCTGCACCCGGCGCAGGCAGGGGCCCGGCGTGAGATGCACCTTCTCCGCCAGCGCCACGTTCGACAGCCGCCCGTCGGCCCGCAGGTGATCGATGATTGCGCGATCGATGTCATCCAGGTCCATGGATTGCATCGTAGGGCGAACATCTCGCGAACTCCGCAATCCTGCATCGCCGCATCGCTGAGATCATTGCTGACATGGAGGAGCTGAGGACTGCGGAGCCGGGGACCGCCCCGTCGGCCGCGAGCACGGCGCCTGTCGCGAGCACGGCGTCGGGCCTGCCGGAGGGCACCACGCGGCGGCACGAGATCCTCACTGGGATCCGGCTCTCCCTCGCCGCGGGCCTGGGGATGTTCCCCATCGGGGTCGCCTTCGGCCTGCTGGTCATGCAGACGGGACTGCCCTGGTGGGTGGCGCCAGGGCTGTCGATCGGATTGTTCGCCGGCTCCGTCGAACTGCTGCTGGTGGGGATGATGGCCGCCGCCATGCCGCTGGCGACCATCGCGCTGACCGTCCTGCTGGTGAACTTCCGGCACGTCTTCTACGCCTTCTCCTTCCCGCTGCACGTGGTCCGCCACCCGCTGGCCCGCTTCTACTCCCTCCACGCGCTGATCGACGAGGCCTACGCCGTCACCGCCGCGAACCCCGCGGGCTGGAACCGGTACCGGCTGCTCGCGATGCAGGCCGCGTTCCACAGCTACTGGGTGGGCGGCGGCCTGGTCGGCGTCGCCGTCGCCTCAGTCCTGCCCGCGCAGATCGAGGGCCTCGAGTTCGCGCTGTGCGCCCTGTTCATCACGCTGACCCTGGACGCCTGCCGCTCCCGGCGCGCCGTCCCCTCGCTCGTGCTCGCGGGCCTCTCGTTCGGCCTCGCGCTGGTGCTGGTGCCGGAGTCCGCCCTGTTCGCGGGGATGCTCGGGTTCGTCGCACTGCTGGTGATCCGCTACCTGCTGGGCCGGCGGAGGGAGCGCGCCCGTGCCTGAGACCGGATACCTCCTGGCCGTCATCGCGATCGGCTTCGGGATCACCTTCGCGCTGCGGGCCCTGCCCTTCGTGATCCTGCAGCCGCTGCGGGACTCCCGCCTGGTCACCGCGATGGCGCTGTGGATGCCGGCGGGGATCCTGGCGATCCTCGCGGTGTCCACCCTGCGCTCCTCGATCGACGCCGACACCAGCCGGCTGCTGCCCGCCGCGATCGCCACCGGCGTGACCATCGCCGCCCACCTGCTGGGAGGGCGCCGCACCCTGCTCAGCGTGGGCCTGGGCACCGTCACCTTCGTGGCGCTGGTGAACCTGCTCTGACCGGCCCGCGGCCCGGGCGTGCTCCCGCGCGGCGCCGTCCACCCCCAGGGGGACGCCCTGCGAGACCGCAGGCGGATCCGCTCCGACCTGCACCTCCCTAGTCTGGGAGCATGAACGGCACCTGGACCTGGCAGATCCCCTTCAGCCTGCTCGTGGGCCTCGGCGGGTTCCTGGCCGTGCTGCTGCCGGTGCTCGTCATCCAGTACTCCCGCTACGGACGGCTCAGCCCCGCCCGGCTGCTCGGGACGGCGGCCCTGTCCGTGTACGCGGTGGCGCTCGTGGCGTACACGCTGCTGCCCCTGCCGGACGGCTCCACCTGCGTGGGGCGCAGCGGCGCGATCCTCCAGCCCGTGCCGCTCGCGACCCTCACGGACATCGCCGATCTCGCCGCCACCCACGGCCCCACCTCCTCGATCGCGCTGTTCGCCGCCGCCCAGCCGGTGCTGAACGTGGTGCTGTTCGTGCCGCTCGGCGTGCTGGTGCGGGCGATGGCCGGGCGCGGCATCACCGTCGCGACCCTCACGGGGCTGGCCGTGTCGGTGCTCGTCGAGACCACCCAGTACACCGGCGTCTTCGGCCTGGTCGGCTGCGCCTACCGCGTCGCCGACGTCGACGACCTGCTCACCAACACCGCCGGGGCCCTGCTCGGCGCGCT
>CAZHSL010000305.1:0-3771 GCA_964535185.1 uncultured Corynebacterium sp. | reverse complement strand
GACGCGAACGCCGTCGCCCGCGACCACGTCCTCGAGACCACCGTCGTCGTCTCCGGCACGACCGTGCGCGGACTCGAGGACGACGGCACCGAGAAGTGGACCCACGAGGACCCCGAGCCGCTCCGGCTGCTCAGCGCCGGGGAGCGCCTGGCCTACGCCGTCCGCCCCGAGGAGGGCACGCTCGTGGTGCTGGACACGAACCGCGGCGTGATGGTCCAGCCCTACGACGTGGACCAGGAGGGGCCGCTCGCCGTGCCCCAGCGGTTCTCGGCGGACTCCGCGGCCGCCGTGCGGGTCCAGGAGCAGCACTTCCTGGTCACCACCGAGTTCGACGAGGAGTACGGCCTGCGGGGATGACCGGCTCCGCGCCCCGTTCCTCGGCTGCTCACAGCGGGGCGGCGCACCCGTTCAGCAGCAGCGCCGCGTACGGCGCGACGAGGGTGACCGCGGAGACGGCCAGCACGGCCAGCAGGGCGGCGAGGGCCGTCGCCGGCACCAGCGCCGAACGCGCGGCGGCGGGGGAGACCAGGTGCCCGATCCGGTCCGGGCCGCTGCCGGCCGGTCCGGTCGCGTGCAGCAGGGCGCCCGGCGCCGTCGCGAGGGGCGCCGACGGCGCGGCGGCGCCGACCTCGGCGAGCCGCAGCAGCGCACTGGCCAGCGCCGGTGTGCCGCTGCGGTGCCGCGAGACGTCATCCGCGGCGATCTCCAGCAGATGCGGCACCGCGGTCACGACCGCGTCGAACAGGGGGATGATCCGCAGCGGGCCCGTCAGCGCGGCCAGCACGGCGAGCACCGTGTGATGGTGCTGGGCCAGATGCGCCTGCTCATGGGCGAGGACCGCGCGGAGCTCGTGCGACGGAAGCGAGTCCAGCAGGCCGCGGGAGATCACGATGCCCCCGTGGCGGCGCGGCAGCGCGAACGCGAGCGGTGCCCGGTCCGGGACGAGCAGCACCGGGTGCCCGGCGACGACGGTGCGCGAACCCGTCGTCCGGACCTGGGCGAGGACCGACCGGCTCGACGCCGCCCGGCGGAGCAGACCGCGCACGGCGAGGGCACCCATCAGCGCCGTCCCGGCCAGCGGGAGCATCACCAGCACGGCCATCGGCACCGGCAGGTGGATCGGGCCGCCGGTGGAGAACGGGCTCGCGGCGGAGAGGCAGCGCTGGCAGACGTCGGCGGCGGCGCCGGCGAGCAGCTGCGGCCCGCGGGCCAGGCCCGCCAGGGCCACGCTGAGCACCACCGCCGCGACGGACCACACCGCCAGCGTGCCGAGCAGCAGCGCGGAGGCCAAGCGCGGCGCGCGCACCAGCACGGGGGTGCTCCAGCGCACCAGACGGCGACCGCCCAGCGCGAGGACGACGAGCGCGAGCGCGAAAAGGACGAACAGGCCGACGGTCACGGCGCTGCCGATCCGGACCCCGGGGTGCCGCCGGCATCCATGTCGTCGAGGTAGCGGCGCAGCAGCGCCGTCTCGCGCTCGTCCATGCTGCGGACGAAGTGGAGGATCGAGGCGCCGCGGTCGTTGCTGCTCGACAGCGCCTGCTCCATCAGCCGTGCCGCGTGCTCGGAGCGCGGATGGCGCGGCCGGTAGCGCACGGAACGGCCCTTCCGGCTCGCGGTCACCAGGTCCTTGCGCTCCAGGTTCGTGAGCACCGTGGCGATCGTGGTGTAGGCGTGATGGCCGCCCAGGCCGGTGATCAGCTCACGGATCGTCCGCTCGTCGTGGGCCCACAGCTGCTCCATCACCTGCTGCTCCAGCGGCCCCAGCCGCACCTGGTCGAAGGGGCGGGAGCCCTCGGCGCCGCTCACAGGGCGGCCGCCCGGCGGGGCCGGGCCGCGGCGGGCAGCGGGCAGGCGACCTGGCCCCGCAGGCGGGAGACCACCGCGATCAGCGCGAGTCCCAGGGCGAGGGCGGCCAGGAAGGGCTGCGCCGGTGCGAACCAGGTCAGCGCCCCGCCGTACCCGAGGGCGAGCAGCGCGAGCTTGTTGCACACCGGGCAGCCGACCGCGAACCAGGCCAGCATCCCGGCGGCGGTGCCGGTGCGCGCGTCCCGGCGCTCACCGACCTCGACCGAGCTCGCCTCCCGGGGGCCCCGACCCTCCGCAGGGGCCACGTAGGTGGCGATGAGCAGGCCCATCAGCGCGGAGGTGACGATCCAGACGGGGTAGTTCCAGGCGAGGGTGGGGATGTCGCGGGAGAAGAGCGAGTTCGGGATCAGCACCGTGGCCACGCCCATCACGACCGCGACGGCGGTCCCGGCGACCACGGCGGTGAGCACCTGTCGGGGCCCCCAGGCGCGCAGCGCGGCGGCGGCGAGGCGGAGCGTCTTCCCGAGGCGTCGGGGCCATCGAGAGATCTGCGGCATGGCCCCACTATGCCCCATCCATTACTACCGTGCATAGTCGATCGGGGGAGGCGCTGCCCACGCCGTCAGCGGCCGATGGACGGGACGCCGGCCACGACGGTCTCGAGCACGTGCGTCTCCCGCAGCCGTTCCGCGGCCTCCCGGGCCGCGGCCTCGACCATCAGCCCGTCGGCCCCCAGGGGCACGTCGGCGAAGGGGTCGCCCTCCAGCAGCACCACGTCGCCGACAACGCCGGGTCGCAGGGAGGTGATCCCGTCGGTCGAGGCGGCGAGCGCCTCGCGCGGCTGGAGCTGCTGCTCGGTGTGCCAGCCCGGGCGCTCGTCGGCGCTGCGGTGCACCGCCGCCGCCATCGCCAGCCACGGATCCAGGGGCGCGACCGGGGCGTCGGAGCCCAGGGCGAGCGGCACCCCCGCCGTCAGCAGGTCCCGCAGCCGGAAGGCCTGCCCTCCGTGGCCGGGCCAGACCGCCTCGGTGGCGTCGCGGTCGTCCAGCAGATGTGCGGGCTGCACGGACGCGGTCACGCCGAGGGCGGCCATGGCGGCGATGTCGTCGTCGGTGAGCATCTGCGCGTGCTCGATCCGCGCACCGAGGCCGACGGCACGGATCGCCGCGAGAGCGACCTGCGCGGCGGCGTCCCCGATCGCGTGCACCGCCGCGGTGAGGCCCTGCGCCCGCGCCCGCACGAGCGCGTCGCGCAGCGCCTCCGGGCCCACGCTCAGCACGCCCCGGCCCGCGTAGCCGTGACCGTCGGTGTACGTCTCGCGGGTGTACGCGGAATGCGAGCCGAGCGCCCCGTCGACGATCACCTTCAGCGGCCCCATCGTCACCAGGCCCCGCTCCTCGAGCGGTGTGCCCGTGGGGCCGGGCGCGGCGGCGAGCTCCTCGGGGTAGACGGCGGTGCGGATCCGCATCCGCGGCGACCGCTGCGGCCAGACCTCCCAGGGCCGGCCCCACTCCATGTCCACCAGGCCCACCACCCCGCGCTGCAGCGCCTGGCGCTGCATCATCGCCGAGCCCGTCGCCACCGCATCGGCGACCCCCGGCAGCTCCGGCAGGCGCGGGGCCAGCACGAACCACTCCTCCTCCGCGACGATCCCGTCACGGGGCGGCAGGCCCAGCGCCCGCAGCGCCGCCGAGTTCATCCAGGCATGGTGCGCGTCCCCGCCGATCAGCACCGTCGGGACCGAGCCGGTCGCCTCGTCCAGCATCGGCACCGTGGGCTGCACGGCGAAGTCCACCAGGCGGTGGCCGAAGCCGATCAGCGCCTGCACCGGATCGACGGCGGTCTCGCGGCGGGAGGCGAGCTCGGCCCGCACCAGCTCGAGGATCACGCCCACGCTGCCCGCCCCCGAGGTGTCCAGCCGGGCATGGGCCTGGGCGAGCTGCCCGGAGTGGACGTGCTGGT
>CAZHSL010000304.1:0-3771 GCA_964535185.1 uncultured Corynebacterium sp. | reverse complement strand
CGCGCCGCCGAGGAGGCCGCCGATGCCGCCGAGGCCGCGGAGGAGGCCGACGACGAGGAGACCGCCGAGGATCCGCGCGAGGCGGCGGCCCGCCTGCTGCAGCGCGCCCTGCAGCTGGGGGACCGCGGGGACAGCGAGTGGCTGCACGCCTCGGCCGTGAAATCGCACATGCGCCGCATGGACTCGTCCTTCAGCGAGAAGGCCATCGGCTTCAAGTCCTTCAACGACTTCCTCAAGGGCAATGCGGACATCGCCGAGCTCGAGGAGAGCGGCCACGAACGCCTGGTGAGGGCGCGGGACTGAGCGCCCGGTCGGCCCGATCCGTGACACGGACCACAGGTCAGGGGATAGTGTGGTGGCCCCGTCCGAGGAGGCGCACCGATGAACCTGTTGCTGTGGATCCTGGCCTTCGTGCTCGCCGCGGTCTTCGCGGGCAGCGGCGTGGTCAAGCTCGTCACCGCCCGTGACCATCAGATCGAACGGACCCCCTACGTGGAGGACTTCCCGCAGTCCGTGATCCGCGGGATCGGGGTGCTCGAGATCCTCGGGGCGATCGGGCTGCTCCTGCCCGCGCTCACGGGAGTCGCCACCGTGCTGGTCCCGCTGGCCGGTGCCGGCCTCGCGATCACGATGGTCTTCGCCGCGCTCGTGCACACCCGGCGCGGCGACGGCGTGCCCGCCACGCTCCCGTCGATCGTGCTGGCCGTCCTGTCGGTGTTCTTCGCCTGGTCCCGATTCGGCCCCTTCCCTCTGTGACACCGGAGCAGGCGATGCGACCCACCGACGTGATCCACTGGCTCCTGGACACCGATCCGGCGCTGCGCTGGCAGGTCGAGCGCGACCTGCTCGACGCCCCGGAGGAGCAGTGGCAGGCCACCCGGGCCCGGATCCCGCAGGAGGGGTACGGGGCCGCGCTGCTGGACCGCCAGGACCCCGCCACCGGGCTCTGGGCCGGCGGCGCCTTCTTCCCGGCCGGCTTCCTCGACGATCCGGAGAGCCGCGAGCTGCCCGGCCAGCCGTGGACCGCCACCACCTGGTCGCTGACCACCCTGCGCGAATGGGGCATGGACCCGGCGCCCCTGGTCGCCCGGGACACCGCGGCGAAGCTCGCCGAGCACGCGCACTGGGAGCTCGACCCCTCCCTGCCGTACTGGGGCGGGGAGGTGGACGTGTGCATCAACGCGATGACGCTCGCCAACGGGCTCTGGCTCGGAGCCGATGTCTCCTCGCTCCCGGACTGGTTCGTCGAGCACACGATGGACGAGGGCGGCTGGAACTGCGAATGGCAGAACGGCTCGCGGCGGGCGAGCTTCCACTCCACCCTCAACGCGCTGCGGGCGCTGCACGAGCACGAGAGGGCCACCGGCGGCACCGCGGCCACCCGCGCGGCCCAGCGCGCGGGGGAGGAGTACCTGCTGCGCAGGAACCTCACACGGCGCCTCCGCGACGGCGAGATCGTCGGCCCCTGGGTGGACCACTTCCTGTACCCGCCCCGGCACATCTACACCGCGCTGCGGGCGCTGGACCACTTCCGGCACGCCGATCGCCGTGACCCGCGGATGCAGGAGGCCGTGCGCATGGTGCAGGACGCCCAGCAGCCCGACGGGACCTGGCTGCAGCAGCACGTGCTGCCGGGCGCGGTCTGGTTCGAGATCGACGTGCCCGTGGGCCGGCCCTCCCCGTGGCTGACCATGCAGGCGCTGCGGGTGCTGCGGTGGTGGAACGCGGGCTGAGCTCGCGCTCGATCACGTTTCGGTCACGGGGCTCGCCACGGCGGTGCGTGGTCCGGGCCGCAGGAGCATGGACTGTTAGGTTGCAGGACATCCCAGGTGCGCCGCGTCACATGCGCCACCTCTGTCACGACGCCGTGACCCCCGCGGCGTCTTCCTCATCCTCAGGAGGACCCCGTGTTCGATGCCGCCTTCACCCCCCGACGACGCGCCGTGCTGCTCTCCATGGCCGGCGTGCCCGTGCTGCTGACCGCCTGCGCCAAGACCGCCGAGGACGGCGGCGGCTCCGGCGACGGCGGCGGCGGTGGCGGCGGGACCATGACCGTCGGCACCACCGACAAGGTCACCGCCCTGGACCCCGCGGCCGCCTACGACAACGGCTCCTCGACCGTGTGGACGCAGTGCTACGGATACCTGCTGGGCACCTCGATCGGCTCCGAGGACGGTCGGCCCGAGCCCGACCTCGCCGAGACCGCGGAGTTCACCAGCGACACCGTCTTCACCGTGACCCTCAAGGAGGGCCTGACGTTCGCGAACGGCAAAGAGCTGACCTCCGAGGACGTCAAGCACACCTTCGACCGGCAGCTCGCGATCGCGGACCCCAGCGGCCCCTCGAGCCTGCTGGGCAACCTCGACAAGGTCGAGGTCGTCGACGACCTCACCGTCGAGTTCCACCTCAAGGAGCCGAACGACCAGACCTTCCCGTACGTGCTGACCAGCCCGGCGGGCCCGATCGTCGACGCCGACGTGTTCCCCGCCGACGAGGTCCTCCCCGACAACGAGATCGTCTCCGCGAAGGCCTTCTCCGGCCCGTACACGATCACCAGCTGGAAGATCAACGAGCTGGTCACCTACGAGGCGTTCGGGGACTACAAGGGCCTGTACGGCACGCCCGCCACCCCCAGCGTGGTGATGTCCTACTACGCCGACCAGAACAACATGAAGCTGGACATCCAGGAGGGCAACATCGACTGCGTGTGGCGGTCGCTGTCCTCCACCGACATCGAGGACCTCCAGGGCGACGACTCCGTCACCGTGCACGAGGGCCCCGGCGGCGAGATCCGCTACATCGTGTTCAACTTCCACACGAACCCCTACGGCGAGAAGACCGAGGACGCCGACCCCGACAAGGCCAGGGCCGTGCGCCAGGCCGTCGCGGACCTGCTGGACCGCGAAGCGATCTCGAAGAACGTCTACGCCGGCACCTACACCCCGCTGTACTCGTACATCCCCGAGGGGCTGCCCGGCTCCGGCACCCAGTTCAAGGACATGTACGGCGACGGCTCGGGAGGCCCCGACCCCGAGCGCGCCCGCAAGCGGCTCGAGGACGCGGGCGTCGAGACCCCGGTGCAGCTCAGCCTGCAGTACAACCCGGACCACTACGGCAACTCCTCCGGTGACGAGTACGCCGCGGTGAAGAACCAGCTCGAGGCCGACGGTCTGTTCACCGTGAACCTCCAGTCCACCGAGTGGGTGCAGTACTCCAAGGACCGCGTCAACGACGTCTACCCCGCCTATCAGCTGGGCTGGTTCCCGGACTACTCCGACGCGGACAACTACCTCGCGCCGTTCTTCGCCACGGAGAACTTCCTGGGCAACCATTACTCCGACCCCGAGGTGGACGAGCTGATCGCGCAGCAGCGCGGCACCCAGGACCCCGCGGAGCGCGAGGCGCTGTTCGTGCAGATCCAGGATCTCGTCGCCGAGGAGATCTCCACCCTGCCGCTGCTGCAGGGCGCGCAGATCGCGGTGTCCACGGCGGAGGTCGAGGGCGTGACCCTGGACTCGTCCTTCAAGTTCCGCATCTCGCCGATCTCGAAGTGAGCTCCGCCCTCGAGACAGAGGTCGAGGAGACCCCCCGACGCTCGCGCAGGCGACCGCCGGGGGGCGGCCTCGGCCGGTACGTCCTGGTCCGGTTCCTGCTGATCATCCCCACCATCCTCATCCTGATGACGATGGTGTTCTTCCTGATGAGGATCACCGGCGACCCGCTCACGGCGGCCCTCGGCGGCCGTCTCACCCCGGAGCAGCTCGCCGAGCG
>CAZHSL010000303.1:0-3772 GCA_964535185.1 uncultured Corynebacterium sp. | reverse complement strand
GCACCGGGGTGTCGTCGAGCTCGTCCTCGTCGACCTCGAAGTCGACCTCGTCGGTATCAGTCACGACCGTACTTCTCCTCTCCACCCCAGAAGATCAGGAATCCGAGCACGCTGAACAGCACCGCCCAGATCACGCCGACCAGCCACATGACGGGATCCGGCGGGTAGGCGGGCTCGTCCAGGATCGACGACCGCACCAGGTACAGGTACACGGCCACCGGCTGGTACTCCATGACCCATCCCCAGCTGTACTGGCCGAGGTATCGCTCCACCGAGAAGATCACGCCGGAGGCGTACATGAGGATCCGCAGGAAGTGGGGCAGCAGGTTGTCCAAGTCCGGCGTCATCGCCACCCAGCGCGCCACCATGAACGCGCATCCGGTGGAGAACAGCCACAGCAGGAAGATCGCGGGCAGCAGCAGCAGCCAGTACGCGTCGATCGTGACCTTGCCCGACATCG
This sequence comes from uncultured Corynebacterium sp., assembly GCA_964535185.1. GTDB lineage: Bacteria > Actinomycetota > Actinomycetes > Actinomycetales > Dermabacteraceae > Brachybacterium. The sequence goes on along the minus strand of CAZHSL010000303.1, from coordinate 3,312 downwards.
GCAGGAATCCGGAACCGTACGAGATCACGCACATGACGACGATGGCAGGACCGAGGATCATCAGCTCGGCGAGCACTCCGGCGGCCGGGAGCACGGCCCGTGGGAAGTTCACCGACCGCACCAGGTTCATGTTCTTGTTCAGCGAGTGCGAGCCGGCCATGACCGAGCGCTCGAAGAAGCGGAACATGAATACACCGACCACGATGAACGCGATCGTGTTCTCGATGCCGGCCCGGCCCACGTTCAGCAGAAATCCGAAGATCAGCACGTACACCGAGGCGTTGATGGTCGGCGAGACGAGCGCCCAGATCTGACCGAGGTAGGTGTTCTGGTTCTCGGCCTCCGCCTTGGACGAGGCGAGCACCTGGATGAAGGAGCGGCGCTGCCACAGCTCCTTGAAGTACGGGATCAACCGCGGCCGGACGCCGATCTGCTCGAGGTCGTTCTCCTGGACCGCGGTCTGCACCGATGCCTGGTCGAAGACGCGTTCCAGCGGTGGCGGCACCAGGGGTGCCTCCATCTGCTCTGTTTCGCCTGCGCTCACAACGTCTGCTCCAATCCAACCGGGACACTGCGATGATGCGGAACTCGGGGCGGCTTTTCCGTACGGACGCTGCCACGGCCCGGTGACCGGCTGTTCCACGTGACGGTCCACTCTACGACGGGTGCTCCGCGCTCCCCAGCACCGGTGACGCAGCTCGCTGGTGCGTCTGACACAGCTCGCGGGTGCATCGCCGTACGCTCCCGGTTCACGAGCGCCCACGGGTTCGGCCGGACGCACTTCGGGGTGCCGAGTCCGTCCACGCTGCCGGGCACTCCGGTCGCCTTGGTCGCGTCAGGTCCGTGTGTGATTCTCCTGGCGATCAGCTCGGCGTGGACCCCGAGAGGCTGCGCGGCTGGGTCCGTCAATCGCAGGTCGATGCCGGCACCCCCGGCACCACCACCAGCGACGCGCAGCGCCTCGCGGAGCTGGAGAAGGAAGTCCGCGAGCTTCCACGTGCGAACGCGATCCTGAAGTCCGCATCGGCTTTTTCGCGTCGGAGCTCGACCACCCCTCGAGGTGACCTGCTCGTTCATCGACGAGCACAAGACGAGGTTCGGAGTCGAGCCGATCTGTGAAGTCCTGCGCGAGGCAGGCGTCCAGATCGCTCCGAGCACTTACCTGGCCGAGCATCACGCTCACTCCACACCGATCTCGCCCCTCGATGCTCTGAAGATGGCAATTTACCAACGCAGACGCGAAGGAGCTCCCCGAGACCCTCAACGCCAGATAGCCACAATCGCCACCGCACGTGACGCCCTGCTCGAGATCAGCGCGGTTGCCAGCTCTGGCTCTACTCGCTCAGCGAGACCACGCGACGCTCCTGCGCGGACTCCAGAGTCGCCTCGACGGCTCGGACGGTGTGGAGACCCTCGCGCATCGTGACGATGTTCGTTCCGTCGCCGTTGACCGCGTCGCGGAACGCCTCATGTTCTGCGGCCAGGGGCTCCTTGCGCTCCAGCGCGTAGCGGACGACGTCGCCTTCGCTCACGCCTCTGAAGGAAGCCATCGGCTCCCAGATGTTCGTCTGATGCTTCCCGTTCGAATAGAACGTGAGATCGGCATTGAGCGTATCCCCCACCAGCGCCCCCTTCTCCCCGGTCACGACCGTGACCCGCTCCTTGAAGGGAGACAGCCAGTTCACGAGATGACTGGTGATCGTCCCATCCGCAAGAGCGCCCGAGATCGAAACCATGTCCTCATCGTCTCGCCCCGAGCGCCTGGTCACATTCGCTGCGATGGAGATGAACCGTGAATGGGCAACCCAGGCGGTGAGGTCCAGGTCGTGTGTGGCCAGATCCTTCACCACGCCCACGTCCCGAATACGGTCGGGGAAAGCACCTTGCCGGCGGGTCGTGATCTGGTAGATCTCCCCCGGCTGGCCATCGGCGATGCGCTTGCGCATCGCCTGCAGCGCCGGGTTGTACCGCTCCACGTATCCGACCGCGCCCACAAGGGATCGCTCCTCGAAGGTCCGCGCGATCTCTTCGGCCTCTCCGATGTCGAAGGCGAGCGGCTTCTCGACCAAGCAGTGGATCCCCGCTTCAGCGAAGGTCAGTGCGACATCGTGATGGAACTGAGTCGGTACGGCGACGACTGCATAGTCGATTCCCGCCTCAGCCAGTGCACGCGCGTCGGAGAGGACCTCAAGATCCTCTGCCACGCCGTACGGGTCACCCCCGGGGTCCGCGATAGCGACCAGCTCCACGCCCTCCAGAGCGCGCAGGTTGCGGGCATGGTGCCGGCCCATCATCCCCAGCCCGATCAGCCCGGCACGCAGTGTCTTCTTCGACATCGTCATGCCCCTGCCTTCGCCACGGTGTTCACAGCCTCCACGATCCGTTCCCGGTCCGTCTCCGAGATGCTCGGATGGACCGGCAGCGACAGCACCTCACGAGCCAGCATCTCCGTCACGGGCAGATCCACCTCCGTCCGGAACGTCTGCAACCGATGCACCGGAGTCGGGTAGTACACGCCACAGCCCACCTGGTGCTCTTCCCGCAGCGCTGCCGCGAAGGCATCCCGCTCCGCGCCCGTCGCGCCCTCGATCCGGATCGTGTACTGGTGGTAGACGTGCGAAGCATCCCCGCGCACCACCGGCGTCACCACACCCTGCAGATTCGCGTCGAAGTACGCTGCATTCTCCTGACGCGTCGACGTCCACGCCGGCAGCTTGCCCAGCTGGACCCGTCCGATCGCGGCATGGATGTCGGTCATCCTGTTGTTGTAGCCCGCGACCTCGTTCGCATACTGCTTCTCCATCCCCTGGTTCCTCCGGCGTCATCTGCACCTGCCCGATGACCTGGTTGACGGTCCAGGCGAGCTCGCGGATCTTGTCCTCGACCAGAGCGTCTGTGACGGTGTCAGCGATGCGGGCCGGTCGCTTCCAGCCCCGGTAGGTGCGTGCAGCGATCGCAAGGCCCTGCTGGCGCAGGCCGCGGAGAATCGGCTCGACTGCATAGCCCTCGGCGCATCTCGTCGATGAACACCAGGACCATCGGCTGCGCGGATCGAGCTCCCCGCGAAGAAAATTGAGGCCCGTCGCAGGATCTCGTTGTCCTCCCGCAACCGCTTATCCTCTGCCTTCAGCCTCTTGACCTCGATAGACTCATCGCAGGTCACGCCGGGGCGGGTGCCGTCGTCGACCTCGTCCTGAGCCAACCAGCGCCGCACGGACTCCCGTGAGACGCCCTCCTGACGGGCGACCGCGGCGGTCGCCGCGGTCAGGGTGGGGTACTCCTGGGCATGCTCGCGCACGAGCCGCACGCACC
>CAZHSL010000302.1:0-3807 GCA_964535185.1 uncultured Corynebacterium sp. | reverse complement strand
GCTGGAGGTGCTCGCCGCTGCCCTTGATGTCGTCGATCAGCAGCTCGACCCCGGTGCCGGGGTTCATCGCGTGGATCTGCTCGCAGGTGCGGGCGAACAGGCCCGCCGCACCGTCCTCGAGGTCGTCACGGGCCACTCCGGTGATGGTCGAGTAGCGAAGACCCATCTCCTTGACGGACTGCGCGACCTTGAAGGGCTCCATCGGGTCCACGGCCATCGGCTTGCCGGTGGCGATGTTGCAGAAGTCGCAGCGCCGGGTGCAGGTGTCACCGCCGATGAGGAAGGTCGCCTCGCGATCCTCCCAGCACTCGAAGATGTTGGGGCAGCCGGCCTCCTCGCACACCGTGTGCAGGCCCTGACCGTGCACCCGCTTCTTCATCGCGGTGTACTCCGGGCCCATCACGGCGCGGGTCTTGATCCATTCCGGTTTGCGTTCGATCGGGACTTCGGCATTTCGTGCCTCGATGCGCAGCAAGCGCCGGCCCTCGGGGGCGGTTGTCACCCTGATGCCTCCTCATCTCGACGTTCCATGGAGTCTATCGATCCGCAGCGCACGGCGTTCGCCTCACACCGTGCGGGGCGAGGTGCGGTGCGCCACGAGCTCCTGCATCGCCTCGGCGGCGAGGTCGACGACGTCGGCCACGGCGATGCGTCGCCCCGCCTCGCGGCTCAGGCTCGTCACCCCGGCATCGTCGATGCCGCAGGGGATCACGTTGTGCGCCCACGACAGGTCGTTCGCACAGTTCAGGGCGAACCCGTGCATCGTCGCACGTTTCGACACCCGCATCCCGATGGCGCACACCTTCCGCGCGTCCTCGCCCTCGGGCACCACCCACACCCCGCTGCGGCCCTCGACCGGGACGGTCCGGACGCCGACCGCCGCGCAGACGCCCATGATCGTGCGCTCGATATCCCGCACGAAGCCGACGACGTCGATCGGGATCGGCAGCTTCACCAGCGGATACCCGACGAGCTGCTGCGGGCCGTGCCACGTGATCTTCCCGCCCCGGTCGATGTCGACCACCTCGGCGCCGTCCCGGGGGCGCTCATGGTCCTCGGTGAGCTTCCCGGCGGTGTAGACGCTCCGGTGCTCGAGCAGCAGCAGCGTGTCCGGACGGGTGCCGGCGACCACCTCGGCATGCAGCTCGCGCTGCAGCGCCCAGGCGGCCCGGAAGTCGACGGGCCCCGGGGGCAGGCCGAACTCCTCGTGCCGGTCCCCACCGGGCACGGGTTCGCTGAAACCGAGGCGTATCACGTCGAGCACCGCACCAGGCTACTCCGCCCCTCACCTGGACGTTGTGGACAGCCGCGGTCGCGGCCCCGCAGATGCGGTTCACTGCTCGTATGGACGACGTCGATGGTGAGAGGTTCACGCGGGCGGCCCTGTCCTCGGCGCCGCGGGCACGGCACGTGAGAACTGCCGTGCCGCGGCGTGAGGAGGCCGGGCGCGCGCACGTCGAGGGCAGCCGCGAGGAGCAGCCGCTGGGGACCTCCGCCGGCCTGCTCGCGGTGCGGGTGCGGGGCCTGGACGAGGCCGAGCGGCGGCGGATCCAGCGGGAGGCCCAGCTGCTCGCGGCGCTCGAGGTCGCCGGGGTGGGAGCCGCCCCCGCGGTCCTCGAGCTCGAGGACGACGGGTATGTGCGGGAGACGGCCCCGGAGCTGCGCCGGAGGGGCGGGCGGCGCGCCGCGGAGACGGTGACGCCGCCGACGGGGGAGCGGCATGCCGTGGCGCATGCGCGCGAGGCGCTGGACGAGCTGATCGACGCCCTCCACGCGCGCGGATGGGTGCTCGGTGCGCCTCACGGAGGCGGAGTGGGGGCACGGGCCGACGGCTCGGTGCTGGTGCTGGCGCTGAACGGGCTGCGCCGTGACGAGAGCCTCTCCGCCCGTCAGGACGACCGCCGCTGGGTGGACTCCGTGCTCCACGACCAGGACCGCACCCTGCGCCGACGCGTGCACATGGAGGCGTCGCGGACCGGGACGGACCGGTGGGGACCGGGCACCGCGCGTCCCGCCGAGGAGCCCGGGGGCCATCGCGGGCACCCCGCCGCAGCGAGCCCCGCGGCCCGGCACGAGGCGAGGTCCGCACCGACCCGAGCGCGGCGCGGCGTCGTGCTCTCCGCGGTCCGGGACGTCCTGGCACAGCGCCGCCTGCGCCGGATCGCGGTGCTGAGCGGCGCACTGGTGCTCCTGGTGGGCACCGTGGCGGCGCTCGGGGCGGGGTGGGTGCGGGGACCGGGCCTGCCGCGCGCGGAGGGCGACCCTCCCGTGACCACCGCGCCCACGCAGCCCGCGCCCCGCCCCGCACCCCGGATCGAGCAGCCGCAGGTCCTCGTGGCGGAGCTCGCCGGTGCGCGGCACGCCTACGTGACGGGCATGTCCGACCGGCCGGCCTCGGCGCCCGACAGCGCCGCGCGGGACGAGGACGAGCGCGTCCGCGATGCGTACGACGGCATCTCGGTTCGTGCGGGCGGTCCCGTGGTCCACTCCGCCGAGGTCGTCCGGCAGCCCGGGTCGGAGGACACCGCCGTGCTGCATGCCATCACCTCGATGGAGGAGCTCCGCCTCGAGGAGGCCGACGGCACCACGACCACCGTGCCCGCGACGGCTCCCGTGGCGGTGCGGCTCGTGCTGGGGTGGGACGGCGAGCAATGGCTCATCGCCGATGTCGCGCAGCTCGCGACGGACCACACGGCGCAGGAGGAATCCTGACGCAGAAGGCCCCGACACCAGCAGGTGTCGGGGCCTTGCGTCCGCGTCGCTCAGCGGCTCACCGGGTCACAGACCCAGCTCGCCCTCGAACGCGCCCTCCTCGAGCCGCTTCTTCATGAAGGTGAGGAAGCGGGCGGCGTCGCCGCCGTCGACCATGCGGTGGTCGTAGGAGAGGAACAGGTACATCATCTGGCGGATGGCGATGGTGTCGTCGCCCTCCGCGTTCTGCACGACCACGGGACGCTTGGTGATGGTGCCGGTGCCGAGGATGCCCACCTGCGGTGCGGGCACGATCGGGGTGTCCCACAGGGCACCACCGGAACCGGTGTTGGTGATCGTGAAGGTCGCACCGGCGAGGTCGTCGGGGGTGAGCTTGTTGCCCTTGGCCCGGCCGCCGAGATCCCCGATCTGACGCGCCAGGCCCGCCAGGTTCAGGTCGCCGGCGTTCTTGATCACCGGGACCACCAGACCGCGCTCGGTGTCCGCGGCCATGCCGATGTTCTCCGAGCCGTGGTAGACGATCTTGTCGCCGTCGATGGTGGAGTTCAGCTGCGGGTAGGTCTTCAGACCCTCGATCGCCGCCATCATCAGGAACGGCAGGTAGGTGAGCTTCGCACCCTCACGAGCGGCGAAGTCGTCCTTGGCGCGAGCACGCAGCTTCGCGATACGGGTCAGATCGACCTCCACCGCGGTGGTCAGCTGCGCCATCTCGTGCAGGGACTCCATCATCCGCTGGCCGATGACCTTGCGGATGCGCGGCATCTTCTCCTCGGTGCCGCGCTTCGAGGAGACCTCGACCTTCGGCGAGGCCGGAGCAGCCGCCGGGGCCGCCGCGGCGGGAGCCGAGGCTGCGGACTTCTGCGCCTCGATCGCCTGCTGGACGTCCTGCTTGCGGATGCGACCGCCGAGCCCGGAGCCCTTCACGGTGGACAGGTCCACGCCCGCCTCGGACGCCATCTTCCGCACCAGCGGGGTGACGTAGCCGGAGGACTCGGCACCGGAGACCGCGTCGGAGGCCTTGGGAGCCGGAGCGGCCGGTGCCTCATCCTTCTTCTCCTCCGCCTTCGGGGCCTCTGCCTTCTTCTCCTCGGCCTT
>CAZHSL010000301.1:2393-3834 GCA_964535185.1 uncultured Corynebacterium sp. | reverse complement strand
TCACCCGAGCCCTCGGCGCCGGGCCCGAGTCCGATCCCGACTACTGGCTGATCCCCGCCGAGACCGGCGACCGGATGCTCGTCTGCTCCGACGGTCTCAGCGGCGAGGTGGACGACGCCGCCATCGAGCAGATGCTGCGCAGCCCGGCGGATGTGCGCACGGTCTGCTCGGACCTGGTCCGCCGCGCGCTCGACGCCGGCGGGCACGACAACGTCAGCGTCGTGGTGGTCGAAGCGGTCGAGGTGGTGGGCCAGACCCTGGCCTCCGAGAACACGGCGGGCAACGAGACCCTCTCGGCGGACAGCCCGGACGACGAGGTCGACGAGGACACGCTGCCGCGTGGGATCACCGAGGACGGCAGCGGACGATGAGCGAGGGGAGCGACGCCGAGGACCCTACGCTGCTCGGGATCGGAACCTGGACCAAGCAGGGTCCCGCCACCTTGGTGCTGCGGAAGAGCGCATGGGCGGTGCTCGTGCCCGGTCTGCGCAAACAGGTGATCGAAGCGGCGTGGACGGTGCTGGGGGAGGAGCCCGCCCCGGAGGACTTCCTGGATCGTCTGGTGGAGGTCGGAGAGCTCGAGAGCGCCGACAAGCTCACCGCGCTGCTGTTCGGCTTCCACGACGGGACCCGCGCCGTCTTCGGCGTGAAGGGGAGCACACCGATCGCGGTGTACACCGCCGAGGGCTCCCAGCAGCTCGCGGGCACCGACGAGGAGCCGTTCGTGCTCCGCAGCTTCGACGGCGTCCGACGGGCCGCCTTCGGTGACCTCCCGCTCGAGGACGGGATCGGAGCGCCCCGCGTCGAGAGCGGGATCGTCCCGGTACGGGGTTTCGTGCACGTGACGATCGACCCTGCGGAGCTGGAGGAGAGCGAGCGCGCGGCGCTCGCCGAACAGGTCGAGAACGACGGGCGCTCGATCGAGGACCCCGAGACGAAGAAGCGCCGCGCCGAGCGTCCTGCGCCGCGGTCGATCAGCAGCGTGAGCACCCCGCCGCCGTCGAGACCCGCCGCAGGCGCGACGGGTGGGACCCCGTCGGCGTCGTCGCGCAGCGGTGCCGGCACGAGCCCGGCCCCCCGCGCCGCCGAACCCGAACCCGCAGCGCCGAACATGTTCGACGGACTCTTCGCCGCCGCCAAGACACCGGAGGCCTCGGCGTCCGGCACGGCGCCGGCTCCCGCGCCTGCACCGGCCCCGCCGCCGGCGGCAGCCCCGCCCCCTTCAGCGTCCGCCGCCGCCGCGGCGGCCGCGCCGGATGCTCCGGCAGAGGCGGAAGCCCCCGCCGCCGCGGGCGGCAGCGGGGCCACGGCCGCGGCCGGGCGCAAGCGCCGCCTCGTGAGCTCCTCGCTCTTCGACCGGAGGCCCCGCAGCCCCCAGGAGAACCGGCCCGCCGCCGATGCTCCCGCGGCACCGGCCGAGTCGACCGTCCAGCCTGCCGCC
>CAZHSL010000301.1:0-2293 GCA_964535185.1 uncultured Corynebacterium sp. | reverse complement strand
GCCGCCGATGCTCCCGCGGCACCGGCCGAGTCGACCGTCCAGCCTGCCGCCGATGCTCCCGCGGCACCGGCCGGCGCACCGGTCGCGGCGAGGCCGCCGGCCGCACCGGCAGCGTCTCCCACCTCCTCGGCGCCGGCCTCGATCCCGACCCCCGACCCGGAGGACGATGCCCCGGGCCGCCCGGCGGAGGACGAGCTCCAGTCGCCGGTGACGCAGATCGCGCCGATCGACGACGAGGACGCCCAGGACGGCGAGCCCGTCCCTGCGCCGCGTCGCGCCCCGGCACGGCGCCCCGCAGCGCCCGCCGACGCGGCGAGCGAGCTCGAGAACACCGGCGCGTACGACGACCTGTTCGGCAAGACCGTCTTCCGCCGCATCGAGGACGCGGCGGTCCGCCGGTCCGAGGAGGAGCACGACGAGGAGAGCGCGACCTCGGCACAGGACGGCGACGCCGCGAGCAGCTCGCCGGCCGCCGCTCCCGCCTCCGCGGAGCCCGACCCCGGCCCCGCCCCGGATCCCGAGCCGGAACCATCCCGCACGGCCGCTTCGAGCGAGTTCATCGACTGGGTTCCCGGAGTGGGCCGCGCCGCCCCGGAGATCGCACAGACGGCGGCCCGACGCGCCGCCGCGCCGCCGGCGGCGGAGCCTGTCTACCCGCAGGTCCACATGGCGCAGCGGCCGCCGGCCCCGAACACCGGATCCCGTCCGGCACCGACCCGATCCTCGACGCCCCCGCCGGCTCCGTACGAGCGGCCCGCCGACGCCGGGTTCGCGGGCCCGCCGATGAACACCGGGGCCGCCGGACAGCAGCTGGGCTACCAGTCATGGTCCGGGGCGCCCTCGCCCCATCCCGGAGCGGCGGTCAACCCGGGAGCCGCCGGCCATCAGCTGGGCTTCCCGGGCCCGCAGGCACCGCACGCCCACGCGGGCGGGAACGCCCCGGCCCAGGGATGGACGGGATCGCCGAACGCGCCACGGCCGTCCCAGCACGGCGGCCGGATGCCGCAGGACACGCCCTCGCGACAGAACCTGCCGCCGCGCGCCGTGCCGCCGCAGTCCATGCCGCCGCAGGGCAGGCCACCGCAGGCCATGCCGCCGCAGGGCATGAGCCGCCCGGGCACGCCCGCGCCGGGAATGCCTCCGCAGCCGGGAACACCGCCGCCGGGCACGCCACCGCAGCCCATGCCGCGGCCGCACGGCATGCCTGCGCAGCAGAGCGCGCCTCCGCACGGTGCCGCGGCGCAGGTGGGGCGCTCCTCGGCACCCTCCGCAGGCGGCACCGGCCGGGCCACGGGCAACACCGTGACGCTGACCGGACGGGTCTGCGCGAACGGTCATGCGAACTCGCCCGAGCGGCCCGCCTGCCGCTCCTGCGGCGCGCCGCTCGACGGCGCGACCCGGACCGTCACCCGCCCGCCCCTCGGCGTCGTACGGGTCTCGGGAGGCGACCACTTCGTGCTGGACCGCACCGCGATCATCGGCCGTCGGCCCCGGGCCTCCCGCGTCAGCGGGAACGACGTGCCGCAGCTGATCACGGTGCCCAGCCCGCAGCAGGACATCTCCCGCTCGCACCTCGAGCTGCGGCTCGAGGGATGGCACGTCGTGGCACTCGATCTCGGCACCACCAACGGCACCACGCTGCACCGGGAGGGCTTCGAACCGGTCCGGCTGCGGCCCCGTGAAGGAGTGGTCCTGCGCGACGGGGACCTCCTGGACCTCGGGGACGACGTCCACCTGACGTTCGGGGAGAGGGCATGAGCTCGAGACCGCCCTCCCGGCCGCCCCGGCTGCCGGGCTACGAGTACGAGCAGCTGCTGGGCTCCGGCGGCTTCGCCGACGTGTTCCTGTATCGCCAGTTCCGCCCGCAGAGGCGCGTGGCGATCAAGGTGCTGCTGTCCAACGTGCTCGACGACTCCGTACGACGGCTGTTCGACGCCGAGGCCAACGTGATGGCACAGATGTCGACGCATCCCTCGATCGTCACGATCCACCAGGCCGAGGTCTCCGACGACCACCGCCCGTACATCGTCATGGAGTACTGCCCGCGGCCGAACTACGGGATGCGCTTCCGCAAGGAGCGGATCACCGTGGCCGAGGCGCTGCGGGTCGGGGTGCAGATCGCCGGCGCCGTCGAGACCGCGCACCGAGCGGGGATCCTCCACCGCGACATCAAACCGGCGAACATCCTGGTCACGGATTACAACCGGCCCGCCCTGACGGACTTCGGCATCTCCATCGCGACCGGGCAGGCGAATGATGTCGAGGACTCCCAGGGGATGTCCATCCCCTGGTC
>CAZHSL010000300.1:0-3846 GCA_964535185.1 uncultured Corynebacterium sp. | reverse complement strand
GCACGGGCACCGCGATCCTGCCCGATCTGCGGCTGGCCGATCCGGTCGCCGCCGTCCGCGCCATCAGCCACGATCCGAGCCTGCGCACCACCGTCGAGCTGGCCGACGGCAGGCACCTCACCGCGCTTCAGATCCAGCGCGCCCTGCTCGAGGCGCTCACCGCCGTCGCCGACCATGCCGACGCGGAGACCGCCCAGGTGCTGCGCTCCTGGTCGGAGATCCTCGACCTGCTCGCACAGGATCCGATGAGCGCCGCCGACCGGGTGGAGTGGGTCGCCAAGCTCCAGCTGCTCGAGCGCTACCGCGGACGCCACGGCCTGGACTGGGGCGATCCCCGCCTGCAGATGGTGGATCTGCAGTACTCGGACCTGCGACCGGGCCGGGGCCTGTACGACAGGCTGCGCGCGGCCGGTGCCGTGCCCACCCTGGTGAGCCAGGAGGAGGTCGACCGGGCCGTGCGCACGGCGCCCACCAGCACGCGCGCCCATCTGCGCGGAGGGCTGATCGCCGCGCACCGCGAACAGGTCCCCTCCGCCGGCTGGGACGCGATCACCCTGACCGGGCCCGCCGGCGGTCACCGGCTGCGCCTGGCCGACCCGCGCCTGGGCTCCGCGGACTGGTGCGCGCAGCACGGCATCGACCCCGCCGACGACCCCGAGACCATCCTCGAGGCGCTGCACCGAGCCGTCGGCCCCCGCTGACGGATCCCACCGATACGAGGAGGACACCATGTCCCAGCAGTCCCTGAACGCCCCCGGCTCCGGTCCCGACGACGAGCCGGGCGCCGAGGCCGTCACCGGCGGGCAGACCTTCGCCTCCGCCCAGGCGGCGGACGACCTGCTCGACGAGATCGACTCGGTGCTCGAGACGAACGCCGAGACCTTCGTGCGCTCCTTCGTGCAGAAGGGCGGACAGTGACCCGATGAAGCGTCGCGTGGGAGGCCTGGAGACCGAGTACGGGCTGGTGTGCGTGCGGGCCGACGGCTCACGGGCGCTCGAGCCCGAGGCCGCCGCCCGGGAGCTGTTCCGCCCGGTCGTCGCGATGGGACGCTCCTCGAACGTGTTCCTCCGCAACGCGGCACGCCTCTACCTCGATGTCGGCTCGCACCCCGAGTACGCGACCGCCGAGTGCGACGACTGGTGGGAGCTGGTCGCGCAGGACCGCGCCGGCGACCGCATCTTCGCCGACCTCGCCGCGCGGGCCAACGAGCGCTTCGCCGCCGACGGCCAGGACGCCCGCATCCACCTGCTGAAGAACAACGTGGACTCCGCCGGCAACGCCTTCGGCTCCCACGAGAACTTCCTGGTGGACCGGCGCGGCGAGTTCACCCGCCTGCCCCGCTACCTGCTGCCCTTCCTGGTCACCCGCCAGATCGTCACCGGGGCCGGGGGAGTGGTGCGCTCCGAGCCGGAGGACGCCACCTCCGCGCACCGCGCCGCCGCGGGCGCCGATGCCGTCGGGCCGGCCCGATTCGTCTTCTCCCGCCGCAGCGACCACATGTGGGAGGCGGTCTCCTCGGCCACCACCCGCACCCGCCCGATCATCAACACCCGCGACGAGCCGCACGGGGACCCCACCCGGTTCCGCCGCCTGCACGTGATCGTCGGCGACTCGACCATGAGCGAGGTCTCCACCCACCTGCGCTTCGCGACCACCGACCTTGTGCTGCGGGCGATCGAGTCCGGGCGGGCGCTGCCCGAGCTGGCGCTGCACGACGACATCGCCGCGATCCGGGCCGTCGCCCGGGACCTCACCGGCACCGCCCCGCTGCCCACCGAGCGCGGAGGCACCACCACCGCGCTCGAGATCCAACAGCGCTGGCTCGACCACGTCGCCGAGTTCGCCGACACCTCCGAGCAGGAGGTGCTGGAGACCTGGCAGCGGGCGCTGGACGCAGTCCGCACCGGCGACCGCTCCTGGGCGGCGGAGAACCTCGACTGGGCGATCAAGGAGCGGCTCTTCCACCAGGTCGCCGAGCGGCGCGGCATCGATCTCGGCGACCCGGCGATCGAACGGCTCGACCTCGCCTACCACGACATCGATCCCGCCCACAGCGTCTTCCACGCCCTGCAGCGCCGCGGCCTCGCCCCGCAGGTGCTCGAGGAGGCGCGGATCGAGGCGGCCCGGAGCACGGCACCCACCAGCACCCGCGCCCACCTGCGCGGCCAGGTGGTCACCGCGGCCCAGGAGCACGGGGTCGACCACGTCGTGGACTGGACCACGCTGCGCCTGACCCGGCCCGGAGCGATGCCCGTGCAGGTGCTGGACCCCTTCGCCACCGAGATGCCGGCGGTCGACGCCCTGCTCGAGGAGATCCGCGGCCAGGGCTCCGCCGTGACCGAGCCGCCCGTGCCCTTCGCGTGAGCGCTCGACCACACTCCCAGATCCGCCGGCCGGCGACCCGTACCCTGGTGCCCGTGCCCCGCCACCGGGGCGACCGATCCGAAAGGTCCTGACTTGATCCGCCGCCGCACGCTGCTGACCACCGCCCTCGCCGCCACCGCCGCCATCGGCCTCGCCGCCTGCACCGATGACGGCACCGACGGCGGCGGTGCCTCCGACGGCGGGGGCGCCTCCGACGGCGGGGGCGGCGGCGACCCGCTGGCCGGGGTCACCGTGAGCGAGGACCTCGGCGCGGAGCCGACGGTCGAGTTCACCGCCCCGCTGGAGATCACGGCCGCCGCGGCGGAGGTCGTCGTCCCGGGCGACGGGGCGAAGATCGCCGAGGGCGACTACCTCATCTCGCACAACCTCTACGTCGACGCCACCACCGGCGACACGCTCCAGTCCTGGTGGCAGGGCGCACCACCCAGCGGGGTGAGCGTCACGGCGGAGAACATCGGCCAGACCGCCCTCGACGTGTTCACCACCATGACCGTGGGTTCCCGCTTCGCGATGACCGGCTGGCAGCAGGGCAGCGACGGGCAGAGCTACGCCCTGATCCAGGTCGGCGACGTGGACCACGTCGTCTCCCCGATGCGGGCCGAGGGCGAGCCCGGCAGCCCCAGCGGCGACTACCCCGCCGTGACCCTGGCCGACGACGGCGCCCCCTCCCTCGAGGGCGAACCCGAGGGCGAGCCTCCGGCGAAGACGGTGATCGAGGAGCTCATCGTGGGCGGAGGCGACACCGCCCGCAAGGGCGACTACCTCACCATGCAGTACACCGGCTGGAAGTGGTCCGACGGCAGCCAGTTCGACTCCTCCTGGGAGCGCGGTGCGCCCTTCGGCTTCGTGCTCGGCCAGGGCCAGGTCATCACCGGCTGGGACGAGAGCCTGGTGGACGCCGCCGTCGGCTCGCAGCTGATGCTCGTGATCCCGCCGTCCGAGGCCTACGGCGACCAGGGCGAGCTCGCCGGCGAGACCCTGATCTTCGTCGTCGACGTCCTCGACGCCGCCCGTCCGGCAGACTGACCCCGAACCGACAGCCCCGACACAGGAGGACCGCATGACCGATCGCACCAAGCCCGAGATCGACCACCCCGAGGGCGACGCCCCCACCGAGCTGATCAGCGTCGACGAGATCATCGGCGACGGCGAGGAGGCCGGCCGCGGCGACGTTGTCGACGTGCACTACGTGGGCGTCTCCCACTCCACCGGCGAGCAGTTCGACGCCTCCTGGGACCGCGGCGAGCCGCTGCGCTTCCAGCTCGGCGTGGGCCAGGTCATCTCCGGCTGGGACCAGGGCGTGCAGGGTATGAAGGTCGGCGGCCGCCGCCGTCTCGACATCCCCGCCTCCCTCGGCTACGGCGCCCAGGGCGCCCCGCCGGTGATCGCCCCGAACGAGTCGCTGATCTTCGTGTGCGACCTGGTGGCGGTGCACAAGCGCTGAGCAGCTCCGCCGAGGG
>CAZHSL010000299.1:0-3861 GCA_964535185.1 uncultured Corynebacterium sp. | reverse complement strand
CCTGCTCCTTGATGAGGGTCCAGGCGTTGTCGGTGGCCTCGGCCTCGACCATCATGATCGCGACGTCGTCCTCGACGATGCGGCCGGCCACGACCATGGAGAACACGGCCTCGTCCAGCTGCGAGAAGGTCGGGAAGGCGACCCACTGGCCGCCGCCCTCGGCGTTCGGCATGAGCGCGATGCGCACCGCACCGATCGGGCCGGAGAAGGGCAGGCCGGAGATCTGGGTCGAGGCGGAGGCGCCGTTGATGCCGACGACGTCGTAGGCGTCGTCGGGGCCGTTGGCCATGACGGTCAGGACGACCTGGACCTCGTTGCGCAGGCCCTTGACGAAGGCGGGGCGCAGCGGGCGGTCGGTGAGGCGGGCGGCGAGGATCGCGTCGGTGCCGGGGCGGCCCTCGCGGCGGAAGAACGAGCCGGGGATGCGGCCCGCGGCGTACATGCGCTCCTCGACGTCGATCGTCAGCGGGAAGAAGTCGAAGTGCTCCTTCGGCTTGTTCGACACGGCAGTCGCCGAGAACACCATGGTGTCGTCGTCGAGGTAGACGGACACGGCGCCGGCGGCCTGCTGGGCGAGGCGGCCCGTCTCGAAGCGGATCTCGCGACGGCCGTAGGAGCCGTTGTCGATGACGGCGGTGGTGGCGGTGATGTCAGGGCCTTCCATGGCCATGGGACTCTCCTTGGATGAGGGGGTGCCCAGCCGGTGCGGCCTTCGTCAGTCACCCGCGGTCGCCGGCCCCGCTGGGAGGGGCTCGTGCTCCGAGGGCCACTGCCGAGGACCGAACCTGGTCGGGGCGGTGGACGGGTCGCCCGCCGCTCGGGAGCGGCGGGCACACGAAACCGCCGCCCGCCCTCAAGGGCGAGCGGCGGCGATCGTCACCGGCGGATGCCGAGACGCTTGATCAGCGAGCGGTAGCGCTCGATGTCGACGCCCTGCAGGTACTGCAGGAGGCGCTTGCGCTGACCGACCAGCAGCATCAGACCACGACGGGTGTGGTGATCGTGCTTGTGGGTCTTGAGGTGCTCGGTCAGGTAGTTGATCCGATGCGAGAGGAGCGCGATCTGGACCTCGGGCGAACCGGTGTCGCCCTCGGTGGTCCCGTACTCCTTGATGATCTGCTGCTTCGTAGCGGTGTCGAAGGCCATGGCTCTCCTGGGTCGTTGCGCGGCGCACCGGACCTGATGTCCGGGCTCTGGGACGAGCGGGCCCGACGGCGCACCGGCCCGGAGGCTGGAACGACGGTGGGGGCGGATACGCTCTCCGCGGCCGATGTGACGGCTCGGGAAGGATATCAGCCGGTGACGTCGCTCCGGGAGCGCTCCGCATCGAGAGTGCGGCGGGTCACCTCGACGTCGTCGTCCATCTGCTCGATCAGCGCCTCGACGGAGTCGAACTTGAGCGTGGGCCGCTGGAAGTCCACGAACTCCAGGCGCACCAGGTCCCCGTAGAGGTCCAGGTCGTGGTCGTCGTGCACGTAGGCCTCGACCGTGCGGCGCGGCGCGCCGTCGGCGGCGAAGGTGGGGTTGGTGCCGATGGAGATGGTGGCCGGCGCCCCCGCCAGCGGAGGGGTGCCCAGGTGCGCCGGGTCCTGTTCGGCGACGGTCAGGTACCCGGCGTAGACGCCGTCCGCCGGGATCAGCCCGGCCGGGGACGGTCCGAGGTTCGCCGTCGGGAACCCGAGCTCGCGGCCCCGGCGATGGCCGTGGTGGACCACATCGGTGACCGTGTGCAGCCGGCCCAGCGCCCGATTGGCGGCGGCCACGTCCCCCTCGAGCAGGTCCCGGCGGATCCCGGAGGAGGAGATGCGGCCGGTGCCGGCGCCGTCCGGGCCGAGCTCGTCGACCGTGACGACCTCGAACCCGTACCGGTCGCCGAGCTCGCGCATGGTCTCGATGGTCCCGGCGTTGGCGCGGCCGAACAGCGCGTCCTCGCCGAGCACCACGCACCGCGCACCGAGCCCCTCCACCAGGAAGACGCGCACGAACTCCTCGGGGGAATGCTGCGCGAAGTCGAGGGTGAACTCGAGGTCGAGGACGCCGGTCATCCCGGCCAGCAGCAGGAGCCGGTCGCGGTCCTCGTGCCCGGTCAGCAGCGGGGTGAGGGCGGGATCGCCCATCACGTGCCGCGGGTGCGGCCAGAAGGTGAGCGCCACCGGGGCGAGCGAGCGGGTCTCGGCGTGGTGGCGCAGCTGGTCGAGCACGAACCGGTGCCCGCGGTGGACCCCGTCGTAGTTGCCGATCGACACCGCGGTGGGACCGAGATCGGCGGGCACCTCCTGGACGGAGTGCCAGATGGGGAGTCGGGTCACGACGCGGTCATGTCCTTCCGGGCGGGACGCGCTCTCACGCGGGGGTTCGGGGTGCTCGGGCGCCTGCTCGACGCGACGGCGAGGATCGCCGGTGCACACTGTAGCGCCCGGACGCGGACCGCACCGAGCGGGCGGGAGGCGCTCGGACGGGACCCGGGCCCGTCTCCGGCGGGGGCCTCGGATGATGCAGAGCTGTGATGAAGGTCCGGCAATTCTCCATATCGGGCGATATGCCTCCTCCGCTACCCTGAATGACAAGGCGGCGCCGGGGAGGGACCCCTGTGCCCTCCCGCACACAGCAGCGGGGGGCAGTCACGACGGCCGCCGAGAACGGATCTGTTTCCATGACGAACGTGACCGATACGGCCGCGCCGGGCGGCCCGTCCCGACCCACCGGTCGCCACGGCCGTCGCCGGGTCGCACTCCTGCTGGTAGCGATCATCGCCGTCATCGCCGTCGTCCTCACCGGCGGCGCGCTGGCCTATGCGAAGCAGTTCGAGGGTCGCGCCCTCCCGGGCACGACGGTGCTCGGCCAGGACGTCGCCGGCAAGACCCCCGAGGAGATCGCCGCGCTCGTCGCCGAGCGGGGCGACTCCGTGACGGTCACCGTCACCGCCGGCGACAAGGAGCTCGAGAAGAGCCTCGCGGACCTCGGCGTGACCGTCGACGCCACCGCCACTGCGCAGGCCGCCATGGACCGCGACGACTCCTTCGCCGACGTGATCGCCTCGACCTGGTCCGGCGAGCACGCCGTGGACCCGGTCGTGACGGTCGACGAGGCCGCGACCACGGCCTTCGCCGAGAGCCTGGTGCCCGAGGGCCACGACACCCCGGTCGACGCCTCGGTCTCCTTCGACGAGGACTCCCAGACCTGGACCGCCGAGCCCGGCCGCAACGGGCAGGGCCTCGACCCCGAGCCGCTGGTCGCCGCCGTCAGCGAGAAGGCCCCCGCGCTCGAGGACTTCGCCGTCGAGCAGCCCATCGAGAAGATCGCCCCGGCGATCACCACCGAGGAGGCGGAGGAGGTCGTCGGCTCCATCGCCACGCTGCTCGAGCAGCCGATGTCGATCACCGGCGCCGATGGGGAGACCCACGAGGTCTCCGTCGAGCGCCGCAACGACTGGATCTCGGTCGCGCCCGCCGAGGACGGCCAGAGCCTGGACATCGTCGTGGACGAGGAGTCGGTGCGGGAGTGGGTCTCCGCCCGGGCCGAGCAGGACTCCGTCGAGGCGGAGGACGGCATCGAGCAGGTCGACGAGGACGGCGAGGTGGTCAAGGTCGTCACCGAGAAGAAGGACGGCCTGAAGATCACGAACACGGACGCGATCGCCGAGGAGCTGATCGCCGCGCTGGAGGGCGTCACCCCCCTCGAGGCCGCGTTCGAGTCCAAGACCGTCGAGGCCGAGGTCGAGCAGGTCGATGCTCCCGAGGACGAGGACGAGAAGGACAAGGGCAAGACCGAGGACGGCGAGGACGCCGAGGACGACTCCCCCGCGGCGCCGACCGGTGAGAAGTGGATCGACGTCGACCTCTCGGCCAAGACCGTCACCGC
>CAZHSL010000298.1:0-3864 GCA_964535185.1 uncultured Corynebacterium sp. | reverse complement strand
CCTCGCGCACCTTCGAGTTCGGGGTCGGATTCGCCAACGAGATCCAGAACTTCGTCGATGCCGCGCAGGGCCGGGCCGAGTCGATCGCCCCGGCATGGCACGGCGTCGAGATCGTGCGCATCCTGGAGGCGATCTACGAGTCGGCGCGGACAGGGCGGGAGATCTCGCTCGCCTGAACCGGTGGCCGCCCACTGCCGTTGACTTCGTGATCCGCGTCACGGAGCCTTGGCAGTGGTGCGGCTCATCGACAGGTGCTGTACGGCGCCGGGAGCCGCCCGTGAGGGCGAGGAGGCTCTTCGATGTCCAGCAATCGCGCAGTCTCCTGAAGTTCCCGGACAAGGACCAGGCCATGGAGAAGATCCTCGATCTGACCATGCTCTCGGACATCTTCCCCACCGGGTTCCACGGGGCAGT
Source organism: uncultured Corynebacterium sp. (assembly GCA_964535185.1). Lineage (GTDB taxonomy): Bacteria > Actinomycetota > Actinomycetes > Actinomycetales > Dermabacteraceae > Brachybacterium. Next base: position 3,450 of record CAZHSL010000298.1, on the reverse strand, counting down.
CTCCGCCGGGGTGGAGCCCGGCTCCTCGGTGTACATCGCCGGTGCCGGCCCCGTGGGCACGGCCGCGGCCGTGGGCGCGCAGCTGCTGGGCGCCTCGGTGGTGATCATGGCGGACATGAACGCGGACCGCCTGGCCAATGCCGCGAAGTTCGGCTGCGAGACGATCGACGTGTCGACCGAGGACCCGCGCGAGGGCATCGCACGGATCCTGGGCCGGGAGGAGGTCGATGCCGGCGTGGATGCGGTCGGCTTCGAGGCCCGCGGGCACGGCAAGGATGCGCAGGAGGCGCCGGCGACGGTGCTGAACACCCTGATGGATGTCACCCGTGCCGGTGGCGCGCTCGGCATCCCCGGCCTGTACGTGACCGGTGATCCGGGCGGTGTGGACGAGGCGGCGCAGGAGGGTTCGCTCTCGGTGCGCCTCGGGCTGGGCTGGGCGAAGGCGCTGTCGTTCACCACCGGCCAGTGCCCGGTGATGAAATACCACCGGCAGCTGATGAAGGCGATCCTGCACGACAAGGTGCAGATCGCCGACGCGGTGAACGCTGCGGCGATCTCGCTGGACGATGCTCCCGCCGGGTACGAGAAGTTCGATTCCGGGGTCGCGACCAAGTACGTCATCGACCCGCACGGCATGACCGGGAAGGTGCAGCCCGTCTGAGCCGGCACCGTCGCCCGTCCCGGAGCTGTGTGCCGTGCCGGGGCGGGTGGTTCGTGTGCGCTCCTGACATCGGTGTGAAGGCACCGCTCGACGTGGGCACGACGTCGCAACCACGTCGCCGGATTGTCACGCGGGTTCCGGCAGGAGCTGCCGCAGTCCGGTTCCCTCGCAGGTCGCAGCGGTGCCTCACATCGATGTCATGTGAGGGCACGAGCGGGTTCCACCCCTGGGTCAGAAGGGCGGGTCGGTGTCGTCCGGGGTGGGGTCGGGTGGGATGATGCGACGGGCCTGCCGGCCTGGTGGGGTCGGTGGGGGCTCCGCGGCGCCGTCGCCGCCGTGGCGGGTGTGTCGGTGTGTGCGCCAGGCGTGCTCGAGGGCGCGGGTGGTGTGCGGGGTGAGCAGGTCGGTGTGTTCTCGGGTGCGGGTCCGGATCGTCCCGCCGATGGTCCAGGTCGTCTCGAGCGGTCCGGCGGTGGTGGTGCGGTCGCCGGTGCTGGGGTCGTCGGTGGGGTCGCGGTCGGGGTCGATCAGCCCTGCGGTCTTCTGGGTGTGGTGGTGCCAGCAGAGGCGGTGGAGGTTCCACAGGCTGGTCCGGCCGCCGTTGTCGGGCTGGTCGTGGTCGTATTCGATGATGTGGTCGTCCTCGGCGGCGAGCACGGTGGCGCGGGTGCAGCCGGGCACGGCGCAGACGGGGTGGCGCAGCCGCAGCTGGAGTCGCATCTGTGCGGTGGGATGGTAGGTGTCGGCGCTCACGGGCAGGTGCGCGCCGGTGATCGGGTCGGTGAGGATCCTCTGCCAGGTCGCCGCTCCGGCGGCGAGGGCACGGGCCTGTTCGGCCGGGATCGGGGTGAGGCCGTCCAGCATCGCCGGTCCGTCATCGATGCCCAGCAGCGTGGTGACAGGGACGGTCAGCAGGATCTTGTACGGGGAGCGGGTCTCTTCGACCGGGTCGATGTCCAGGATCGAGTGGGTCAGGATCGCATACCGCAGCGCCCGCAGGGACAGGGGTGTGCCGCGGTCGCGGAGGTCCTCGTCGATGTCGAACGGGAGCGGGCCCTCGGCGCCGTCCTCGAGACCGGCTCGCTGGGCCTTCTGCACGGTGCGGGCAGCGATGTCGAGCCGGTGCGCGAGCGCCCGGATCTCCGGGATCGGCCCGGTCACGCACAGCGACGCGGTCCCCGTCTCGGCATCGATGTCGACGATCCGCGCATCCCGCGCCTTCGAGGGCGGGGTCGGTGGCGTGTCCGCGCTCGCACGGGCGACGGCGAGGCCGACGTGCTTGTCGAACGTCGCCTTGGAGACCGAGGGGATCTCCACCTCCGCCATGTCCGCATCGACCTGCCGGACCTGCGCCTCGTCCAGGCGCCGCACCTGACGCAGCAGCCAGTGGTGCCACGCCTCGGGCAGGTCCCCGGCGTGCAGGTGCGCGAGCATGTGCGGCATCCACTCCACCGCCAGGTGGGCGTCGCGGACGTGGGCGTGGGCCTGCAGGTAGGTGCAGCGCAGACCGGTGGCGACCTTCAACGCGGTCACATCCGCGTCATCCAGCAGGCCCTGCACCTCCGGGTCCTCACGGAAGAAGGTCGCCAGCTGCTCGAGGTGATCGGCATACAGCCGGGCCCGGGCCTTCATCGACTGATGCAGCCCCAGGACCCGGGCCGCCTCGCGGCTGCCGGGCTCGACCTCCTCCAGCACGTACTCCTCGGACAGCTCCCGCCGCGCCCGCACCCGCCACTGCGGCGCCCTGTCGCCGCCGGCTGCCTGTGAGCCTTGTGAAGGGCCTGCGTCGGCCGGTACGGCGTGGGCATCCTCCGCCGCGTCCTTGCGGTCGAAGATGCCGTCCTCGAGCTCACCCATCAAAACCACCTCCTCCACGAACTCACGAACCGTTGCCGAATCACGTCGTCGACGCCTTCGACCGTATTCCCGAGACGCTCTCACCGGAAGAGTCCGCGTGAAATGGGGATGAATCTGTGGAGAACCACTATGTGTGGAGGAACGGCGCTGTGGACAGACGGCACGTGTGGAGGAACGATCGCCTACTCCTCCACAATGCACCCGTGCATACCCAGCGGACGCCAGCATGGCGCCGGCCCGTGCGCACCAGCCGGACGGCATCGCTGCATACATGCCGATCACCGCCTTGGAGCACCACAGAAAGACATTCCCCCGATCACCATTACGACGGCTCCGCCGAATACCGCTGCAACGCTTTTTGGGGAGGATTAGCCGAGATCGACGGAGACGCCCCCTCCGGGATTATGTGGAGACCTCGCCCACCGCATATCCCGCGGCCTACACTGGCCTCCTCCACCGCCCCCGCACGGAAGGGCTCGCCATGGGCCGACGCCACTCAGCCCCGTCCCTCAGCGTACGCCGGACCCGCACAGCAGCGCGGCCCCGCGCGATGTGCTCCATCGCCTCGAACGACTCGGTCGGCGCCGTCGGCTCGACCACGTCCGTGCTCGCGGTCGGCTCAGGGCTGTCGGTCCTGTCGCTCGGGTCGTGGGGCTCGCTGCTCGGGGTCGGCTCGCTGTGGTCGATCGGGTCGGTGGGATCGGCCCTGTCGATCGGGTCGGTCGGATCGCTGCTCTCGATCGGGTCGGTCGGATCGCTGCTGTCCATCGGTGCCGTGGGCGGCTACGGATGCATCGGCACCCGGCAGGTGCTGCCGCGGAAGGAGATGCGGGCCCCCGGGAGCACGTGAAGCGCCCGGGGAGCGCGTAAGGTCGACCCATGACGGAACGCACCACGTACCTCCTGGTGGACGGCGAGAACATCGACGCCAC
>CAZHSL010000297.1:0-3868 GCA_964535185.1 uncultured Corynebacterium sp. | reverse complement strand
TGTCACCATCGTCCCGCCCGTCGCGCTGTCCGGGGCGGGGCGGCCTCGCGCCTCGGCCCCGTGCCGAGCGGAGCCGATGGACCGTTCGGACGATGCCGCCGGATCGGCGCCGGCCCTAGGGTGGACGCGTGACCTCCGCACCTGTCCCCGACGCGGGCACCGCTCTCGACGGCCGGCGCGAGGCCGAGCGCTCCGCCGTCTCCGCCGCCTCCCTGGCCGCGACCCTGCGCGGCGCGATGCACGTCGCCTTCGCGGTGCTGCTGAGCGTGGGGGCCGTGCGCGCCCACGACGTCGACGCCGTCCCGTGGCCGCTCACGCTCCTCACCGCCGCGGCCATCGCGGTGATCTACGGGCTCGGCTCGCGGTTCGCGCTGCGCCGCGCGTGGTCCGGCGATGCGGAGTGGACGGATCTGCTGCTGCCCTCCCGGGGCTGGGTGCTCCTGCTGACCCTGGCCTGGATGGCCGCGACGATCGTCTCCACGGCGTTCGTGTGGATCGCGTTCCCGCTGTTCTTCCTCGTGCTGTTCTCGCTGGGCCGCATCGCCGGCCCGCTCGCACTGGCGGGTGTCGCGCTGTGGGCCGTCCTCGCCCCGCTGATCTCCCGTGAGCAGTGGACGCTCGAGATCGGGGAGATCCTCGGCCCGCTGGTGGGAGCGGTCTTCTCGCTGATCGCCCATGCCGTGCACCGACGGCTGCTGGTCGAGACCGACCGCAACCGGAAGCTGGTGGCCCAGCTGCAGGCCGCCCAGAGCGAGCTCGCCGACTCCGAGCGCCGCAAGGGCATCGCCGAGGAGCGCCAGCGCCTCGCCCAGGACATCCACGACACCCTCGCCCAGGGGCTGAACTCCATCGTGCTGCTCAGCCGCAGCGCCCGTGGTGCCCACCCCGAGGCCGCCGAGTCGTTCTCCCGCATCGAGGGCACCGCCCGCGACAACCTCGCCGACGCGCGCCGCCTGGTGCGCGACCTCGCCGACCGCGCGCCCCGCACCACCCTCGAGCAGGCGCTGCGCAGCGCCATCTCCCGCGCCGAGGCGCTGGCGGAGACCCCTCGCTGGGAGCTGCGGATCGACGGCACCCCCCGCGAGCTGCCGCCCGCGCAGGTCGAGACGCTCCACCGTGCCGCGCAGTCGCTGATCGCCAACGTGCAGCAGCACGCCGGGGCGGACCGCTGCGTGCTCACGCTCGCCTGGTGGCCCGGACGGGTGAGCCTGGACGTGGTCGACGACGGCTGCGGCTTCGACCCCGACGCCACCACCACCGGCCCCGACGGCGGCGACGGTCTGCGCCTGCTGCGCACCCGCCTCGCCCGTGCCGGCGGCAGCGTGGCGATCGACTCCGCCCCCGGGGAGGGCACCACCGTCGGCCTCACCCTGCCGACCGACGCCCCGGGGGCCGACGCCCCGGGGGCCGACGCCCCGGGGCCCGACGCATGAGCGGCGACGCGTCGGGGAGCATCCGGATCATGATGGTCGACGACCATCCCGTGGTCAGGGCCGGGCTGCGCGCCCTGCTGGAGGACGACGAGGGGATCGAGGTGGTCGCCGCGGTCGGCTCCGGCGCCGCCGCGCTGCAGGAGCTCGACCGCCTCGCGGCCGCTCCCGACGGGGCACCGGACCTGGTGCTGATGGACCTGAACCTCGGCGACGACATCGGCGGCATCAAGACCACCCGGCGCCTGCGCGCCGCGCACGCCGACGTGCAGGTGCTGGCCGTGACCACCTTCGACGCGGAGGCGGACATCGTCGGCGCGCTCGAGGCCGGCGCGACCGGCTACGTGCTCAAGGACTCGCCCACCGAGGCCCTGATCGACGCGGCGCGCGAGGCCGCCGCGGGCCGCAGCGTCCTCTCGCCCGAGGTGCAGCAGCGCCTGGTGCAGCGGATGAGCAGGCCCCACAGCGCCCTGTCCCCGCGGGAGACGGAGATCCTCGAGGCGCTGGCCACCGGCGCGACGAACCGCGAGGTCGCGAAGCTGATGTTCATCTCCGAGTCGACGGTCAAGACGCACCTGGTGCACATCTACGACAAGCTCGGCGTGGACAGCCGCACCGCCGCGCTCCGCGAGGCCCGCGACCGGCGCCTGATCCGCTGACGCGGCGATCCCGGTCACCTCCGCGTCACTGCGGGCCTGACCTGCCGTGACGGCGTGGACAGGTCTGCGCCGAAGCGCGCTGCGTCCGTACTGTGGACCGCTGGTCCCGATCGACGGACGGGATCGGACCGTGCGCCGCACGGACACCGGAGGAGGAGTGCACATGCCCACCGAACTGACCCGCTCGCTGGGAGTGGCGGGCATCGTCCTGATGGTCGTCGCCGCGGCCGCCCCCATCACCGTGGTGGTCGCGAACTTCCCCCTGATCCTGCTGGAGTCCGGCACCGTCGGCGCGCCGCTGATGATCCTCGGCGCCACGCTCATCCTGCTGCTGTTCTCGGTGGGCTACACCTGGATGACCCCGCACGTGCCGGACGCCGGCGCCTTCTACGCGTACGTGGACCGCGGCCTCGGGGCCCGAGCCGGGCTGGGCACCGCCGCGATCGCGCTGCTGTGCTACCTCCTGCTCACGGTCTCGATGACCTGCTACCTGGGCGTCCAGGCGGGCAACCTGCTCGAGCTGTGGACCGGGCTCGAGGTGCCGTGGTGGCTGATCTCCGCCCTGATGATCCTGGTGGTGGGACTGCTGGGCCACCGCACGATCGACCTGTCCGCGAAGGTGCTCGGCATCGTGCTGGTGCTCGAGATCCTCGCCGTGGTGGCGATCGACATCGGGGTGCTCGCCTCCGGACGCCCCCTCGAGGCCCTTCCCTTCAGCCCCGCCGAGGCCCTCTCCGGCGCTCCCGGCCTCGGGCTCCTGTTCGCCTTCCTCGGCTTCTTCGGCTTCGAGGCCACAGCGGTGTTCCGGCACGAGGCGAAGGATCCGCTGCGCACCATCCCTCGCGCCACCTACATCGCCGTGCTCCTGATCGGCGTGCTCTACACCGTCTCGTCCTGGCTGGTGATCTCGGGGCTCGGCGCGCAGGACGCGCATGCCGCCGCCACCGCGGATCCGGACGGCGTGATCGTCTCCCTCGCCGCCGACGTGGTCGCCCCGATCATGCGGGATGTGACCCAGGTGCTCGTGGTGACCAGCATGTTCGCCTGCATGCTCGGCTTCCACAACATCGTCACCCGCTACCTGTTCACGCTCGGCCGGCGCGGCGTGCTGCCCGCGATGCTCGGCGAGGCGCACCCCGTGCACCGGTCGCCGTCCCGGGCCTCGCTGTGCGTCACCGCGCTCACCGCCGCGGTCGTCCTCGTCTCCGCCCTCGCCCAGCTGGATCCCGTGGTCGAGATCTACACCTGGTACTCGGGCCTCGGGGCGGTCGGCGTGATCCTCATGATGGCGCTGACCTCGATCGCCGTGGTCCGCTTCGGAGCCCGCCGGGGCGCGGAGCGGGCCGGCGGCGGGGTGCTGGCCGCGACCGCCCTGGGCGGTCTCGGCCTGCTGCTCGTGCTCGGCATCTCGGTGGCGAACCTGCCGCTGATGGTGGGCGGGACCGCGGCCGCCGCCGTGTGCGCGGGGATCCTGCTGCTGGTCTTCGTGCTCGGTACGCTGCTGCCGCGCCGGCGCCCCGCCACGGCCGACGAGCCGGAGATGGCGGCCGCGGGCCGCGACTGAGCGCCGGCCGGCGGGGGCTGGACGCTGGCCGGCGGGGAGGACCGGCGACCCGGGAAGGGGCCGCCGGTCCACGAGCTCCGCAGGCCGGAGGAGCCGGCGCGCGGAGGATGGTTCACCAGCGGTGAGCCACGTCGATCACCAGGCGCGAGCCGTCGCCGGGGCCGTCCAGCGTGAACACCCGCATCGGGAGCCGGGCGCGCACGCCGAGCCCGATC
>CAZHSL010000296.1:0-3883 GCA_964535185.1 uncultured Corynebacterium sp. | reverse complement strand
ACGTGGTTGGAGCCTGCGGCGTAGTCGCCGAGGCTCACAGGGCTGTGCGCGCCGACGAAGACCGCACCGGCGTTGGTCACGCGCGCGGCGACCTCCGCGGCGTCGGCGGTCTGGATCTCGAGGTGCTCGGCACCGTAGGCGTCGACCACGGCGAGGCCCTGCTCGAGGTCGGCGACCAGCACCACCCCGCTCTGCCGCCCGCGCAGCGCCGTGGCGATCCGCTCGTGGTGGAGCGCGGCCGGGACCTGCTCGGCCAGCTCCGCCTCGACCGCCGCGGCGAGCTCCGGCGAATCGGTGACCAGCACGCTCGCGGCGAGGGGGTCGTGCTCGGCCTGGGAGATGAGATCGGCGGCGACGTAGGCGGGGTGGGCGCTGCCGTCGGCGAGGATCGCGATCTCGGTGGGGCCGGCCTCGGCGTCGATGCCCACCGTGCCGCGCACCAGGCGCTTGGCGGCGGCCACATAGACGTTGCCCGGCCCGGTGACCAGGTCCACGCCGTCGAGCGGCGCACCGTCGCCGAGGTCGTCGGCGCCGTGGGCCAGCAGCGCGATCGCCTGGGCGCCGCCGGCGGCGAGCACCTCGGTGACGCCCAGCAGCGCGCAGGCGGCGAGAATCGTGGGGTGGGGCAGGCCGCCGAACTCCTTCTGCGGCGGCGAGGCGAGCACGATCTGCTCGACCCCCGCGACCTGGGCCGGGACCACGTTCATCACCACCGAGCTGGGCAGCACGGCGCGGCCTCCCGGGACGTACAGCCCCACCCGCCGCACGGGCACCCAGCGCTGGGTGACCGTGCCGCCGGGCACGACCTCGACGCTCTCGGTGGGACGTACCTGGGCGGCGTCGACTCGCCGCACCCGCGCGGCGGACTCCTCGAGCGCGGCGCGGATCGCGGGGTCGAGCTCCTCGAGCGCGCGCTGCATCGCGGCCTGCGGCACCCGCAGGTGCTCGGGCCGGATCCCGTCGAAGCGCTCGGAGGCCTCGAGCACGGCCTCGGCGCCGCGAGCGGCGACGTCCTCGACCACCGGCCGCACCGCGGCCGCCGCGGCCTCGACGTCCAGCTCGGGGCGCGGCAGCGCGGCCGTGAGCTCGGCGGGGGTCAGGGTGCCGGAGCGCAGGTCGGTGACGGCGAGGAACGAGGCGGGTTCAGGCATGGCCGCAGTCTATGAGCGGTCCGAGTCCGCGGCACGCCGCGCCCACGTCCCGGAAGGACCTCCGGCGCGACCGCAGCGGCGGCACCGACTAGGGTCGTCCCGTGCTCGCCGCCTTCCTCCTCACCCTCCTCGCCGGAGGGGCCACGTCCATCGGTGCCGCCCTCGGTGTGCTGGGACGGGGCACCAGCCCGAAGATGCTGGCCGGCGGCCTCGGCCTGTCGGCCGGGGTGATGCTGTACGTCTCCTTCATGGAGCTGATGCCCGAGGGGGCCCGGGTCCTCTCCGGCGGCGATGCCGTCAGCGCGAGCGGCGGGGCGTACGCGGCGCTCGCCTTCTTCGTGGGCATCGCCCTGATCGCCGTGCTGGACCGCCTGGTGCCGGAGGCGGTCAGCCCGCACGAGTTCTCGGGTCGGATGTCCGGCAGCCAGGGACACGACGAGCTGCGCGACCCCCACGAGCAGGCCGCGGATCGGGCGCTGCGGGCCCGGCTGCTGCGCACCGGCACGGTGACCGCGGTCGCCCTGGCGCTGCACAACGTCCCTGAGGGGTTCGCGACCTTCGTGGCGGCTCTGCAGGAGCCGGAGGTCGCCATTCCCGTGGTGGCCGCGATCGCGCTGCACAACATCCCCGAGGGCCTCGCGGTCGCGGTCCCCGTACGCCGGGCGACGGGCTCGCGGGCGAAGGCCTTCTGGCTCGCCTCGATGACGGGTCTGGCCGAGCCCGCCGGCGCGGTGATCGGCTACCTGCTGCTCGCGCCGCTGCTGACCGGCGGGGCGATGGGCGCGATCCTCGCCGGCGTCGCCGGGGTGATGGTGTTCGTCTCGCTCGACGAACTGCTGCCGGCCGCGGAGGAGACCGGCGAGCACCACACGGTGATCTACTCGCTGATCGCCGGGATGGCGGTCATGGCGCTGACCCTGATCGTTCTGTGACCCTGATCGTGCGCTGACCTCGCAGGTGCCGTGGCCGGGCGGCGACGTCGGCCCGGTCGCTCCGGTACCTTCGTGCCGACGGCGATCGACGGGCGGAGCCGCCCGGGCCGCGGGGCGAGGGATCACGAACGGGCGGAGGGGCCGGGATGAGCGACATCGAGGACGGCAGCCGCGCGGAGCATCGTCCGCGCCGGGCCCGCGGGCGCCGAGCGGCCGCCGCCCTGGCCTCGATGGCGCTGGCCCTCTCCCTCGGTGCCTGCGATGCGCTCCCGGGGCCGCCCGGCGGAGGAGCGGACGAGGACTCCCCCGGCGTCGGCGAGCCGATGGACCCTGCCGAGGTGGCCGGCACCGCGAGCACGCCGGTGGATCCGTCCTGGCTGTGCCGGCCCGGTGAGGTCGATCCCCCGGTGGGCTCCGCCGAGGGCGGCACGATGACCCCTCGGGCGGTCCGGGCCGACGGCAGCGTCCTGGAGGTCTCCGGCCCCTTCCACCTCGCACAGGACCACCGCTACGGCGGTTTCTCACCGGTGGGCGTGCTCGTGCCCGCCGACCCGGAGAACCGGGGCGCCCCGGCCCCCGGGTTCGAGGGCGAGCTCGGCGTGGCCGGCGCCCCGGTCCCGCCGATCGTGGTCCGCGAACGGGTCGAGCTGCCCGGTCACGGGCCGGCGCCCTCGGCCGTCACCGCCCGGCTGACGCTGGGGACCTGTGACGACGCCCCGCTGCCGGACGGACAGTTCCTGCTGCGGCTCAGCGGCGGCGGGATCGACGGCCCCGGGCGCGGCGAGGACGACGCCGGCTGGGCCGCGAGCGAGGACGTGATGGTGGACGTCGTCGACGGCGCGGCCGAGGTGGTGCCCGGTGCGGTCAGCGCCCCGGAGGGCGAGGTCCCGGTGGACCTCTCCCCGCTGCACTGCGGGGCGACGCTCCGGCCGCTGGGTGAAGGGGATGACCTCGCCGTCCGGGTCGACGATCCGATCACGAGCGTCTCCACGCACGTGCCCGAGGACGAGCTCGGTGCCTCGGTGACCGCGGAGGTGACGGTCACCTCCCCTGATCTCGGCACGCGGGCGCTGTTCCAGGGCGTCGTGCTGAGCGACCCCCGCACCGGGACGGTCGTGGCCGGGGCGCGCAACGCCCCCACCAGCGCTCTGCAGTGGATCGGGCAGGAGGGCGTGACCCGCACCGGCCGGGCATGGACCAGCCGCGGCGCCTGCGGGCCCGACGCCCTGCGGCCCGGCGAGTACCGCGCTCACGCCGTCGCCGCGACGCTCGACGAGGACGGCGCCACCCGCCTGGTCCTGTCCGACCCCTGGACGGTCGAGGTGGTCGAGGCCGAACCGGCAGGGTGAGGGCGATCTGCGGGGCGGCGACGCGAGAGACGCGGGAGGGGCTTCTCACGTACCGTGGTGCCGTTCGGATCGACGGGCGGGACACTGCCCGCACGTCGATTAGTCTTGACGTCAAGACAAATTCCGCATCGACCTGAGGGAGCACGCGACACATGGCGCGCATCATCTACACCCATACCGACGAGGCGCCGATGCTGGCGACCGCATCGTTCCTGCCGATCCTCGATGCCTTCTCGGACACCGCCGGGATCGAGGTCACCACCCGTGACATCTCCCTGGCCGGCCGCATCGTGGCGGCGTTCTCCGACCTGCTGCCCGAGGACCAGCGCGAGGCCGACGCCCTGGCCGAGCTGGGCGAGCTGGCGAAGTCCCCCGAGGCCAACATCATCAAGCTGCCCAACATCTCCGCCTCGGTGCCGCAGCTCAAGGCCGCCGTCGCCGAGCTGCAGGC
>CAZHSL010000295.1:0-3887 GCA_964535185.1 uncultured Corynebacterium sp. | reverse complement strand
GCGATGTAGATGACGGAGACGACGAGATAGGTCTGCACCAGGTAGCGGGTGATCGAGACCATCGTCTTGCCCTGGAACTGGAGCTCGTTGTAGCTGACCACGTAGCCCAGCGTGGAGTCCTTCAGCAGCGTGACCAGGGCGAGGATCAGGCTGGGCAGCACCAGTCGCACGGCCTGCGGCAGGATCACGTGGACCATCGAGTCGCGGTGGTCCAGGCCGATCGCGGCGGCGGCCTCGTGCTGACCTCGGTCCACGGCCTTGATGCCGGCGCGGAACACCTCGGCGGTGGTCGCGGAGGAGACCAGGATCATCGGCACCGCGAGCATCCAGAAGCGCGGGAACGTCACCCCGAAGGCGGGCAGGGCCAGCAGGAAGGCGTACACCACCAGCAGCATCGGGATGCCGCGGAAGAACTCGATCCAGACCACCGCCGCGGAGTGCAGGGCGGGGATGCGGGAGAGCCGGGCCAGCGCGAGCAGCAGGCCGGCGGGGAAGGCGACCACCGCCGCGACCGCGGTGACCTTCAGCGTCCCCAGCAGGCCACGGCCCAGGAACGCGAGGTAGTCGGCGCGGAGGTAGACGACCCACTTGTTCGGGTCCAGCTGGCCGTTGATGTGGAACTGCCACAGGCCCGCGGCGAGCAGGGCCAGGATCACGACGGAGCTCAGCACCGACAGCAGCAGGATCCGTCGGCGCCCCCGCGGCCCGGGCGCGTCGAAGAGGACCTGGGTGGCGGCAGTGCTCATGGGCGCATCTCCTCCCGCTCGTTCCTCGCAGTTCGTCGACGCGCAGTGCTCATGGGCGCATCTCCTCCCGCTCGTTCCTCGCAGTTCGTCGACGCGCAGTGCTCATGCCTGCGCTCCCGCCGTGACGTCGAGCGCGCTGCGGGCGCGGGAGCGGCCGGCGGGGGCGTCCGGGGAGACGGCCCGCTCGAGGACGCCGCCGAGCGCCGCGCCCCCCAGGGACATGCCGAGGTAGACGGCTCCGGCCACCAGGAACATCAGCACCGCCTGCGCGTACTGGATGTTGAGGGTCTGGGTGACCCAGGTGATCTCGGTGACCGCGACCGCCGAGCACAGCGCCGAGCCGATCACGGTGCCGATGAACACGTTCACCAGCGGCTGGATCATGCTGCGGAAGGCCTGCGGCAGCACCACGAAGCGCAGGGTGCCGAAGAACCCCAGGCCCACCGAACGGGCCGCCTCGGCATGGCCCACCGGTACGGTGTTGATGCCCGAGCGCACGTTCTCGCACACGAAGGCGGCCGACGCGAGGGTCAATCCCAGCACCCCGCTCCAGAAGTACGGCAGCAGCAGGCCCACGTCGGGCAGGCCGAAGGCGATCAGGATCAGCAGGCTCAGCAGCGGGATGTTGCGGAAGATCTCCACGTAGACCGTGGCCGCCCAGCGCAGCGGCGGGATGGGGCTCACCCGGCAGACCGCCAGGGCGGTGCCCACGATCAGCGCGAACACGTAGCCGAGCAGGGTGAGCGCGATCGTGTAGCCGATGCCCTTCAGCAGCAGCGGGAGGTTCTCCGCAATGGCTTCCACGGGATCAGCCGGGCAGGTCGCCCGGGGTGGGCGGCGTGGGTGCCTCGCCGTCGACGACCTCGCCGATGGTGGCGGTCCACAGCGCCTCCCAGGAGCCGGAGTCGATGATCTCCTGCAGGAAGGTGTTGCAGAAGTCGAGTGCGCCCTCGGCCTCCTTCGACAGGCCGATGCCGTAGGGGTCGTCGACGAAGGGCTCGCCGACCACGACGACGTCCTCGTCGGCCGCCGAGTTGCCCAGCAGCACGCCCTGGTCCAAGACGTATGCGTCGGCGCGGCCCTGCTTCAGCGCGGCGACGCAGGACTCGTTGTCCGGGAGGGTCTGGACGTCGCCGGGATCGGTGACGTTGTCCTCGATGGCCTGGATGCCGGTCGAGTTCGCCTGGGTGACGAGCTTCAGGCCGGTGAGGTCCTCGGGCCCGGAGATCTTCTCCTTGTCCTCGGCGCGCACCTGGATCGCGGTGCCGGAGAGGTAGTACGGGCCGGCGAAGTCGATGACCTCGAGGCGCTCGGGGGTGATCGAGTAGGTGGCGATCACGCAGTCCACGGTGCCGTTCTGGACCATGGTCTCGCGGGTCTCGACGGTGGTGTCGATGTACTCGACCTTCTCCTCGCCGCCCTCGCCGAGGATGTACTTGGCCAGCAGCTGGGTGATCCCGGCATCGAAGCCGGTGGGCATGCCGCCGGAGGTGGAGGCGAGGGAGAACACCTGGTTGGCGACGGTGCCGCCGCGGACCAGCTGGCCCTTCTCCTTGATGGCGGCGGCCCAGGCGCTCGCGGCGATCACGTCATCGCCGGCCACGGGGCCGGAGGCGAGGGCGTCGGCCTGGGGCACCGACTCGCCGTCGCCGCCCTCGCCGTCGCCCTCGCCGCCTCCGCTGCTTCCGAGATCAGGACCCTCGCCGGTCTCCGAGGAGCAGGCGGCCAGGCCGATCAGCGGCAGGGCGGCCGCGGCGGCGACGACGGCGCGGCGGCCGGGTCGGAAGGTGGTGCGGGTCATGGTTCTCTCCGATGTCTCGAGCCGCTCCGGGAGGAGCGGAGGGTCAGGTCCGGCCGGGCCGGGCGGTGGGGGTCAGTGGGCGAGGATCTTGGACAGGAAGGCCTTGGCGCGGTCGCTGCGCGGGGCGGTGAAGAACTCCTCGGGCTCGCCCTGCTCGACGATCTCGCCCTGATCCATGTAGACCACGCGATCGCAGACGTGCCGGGCGAAGCCCATCTCGTGGGTGACCACGAGCATGGTCATTCCCTGCTCGGCGAGCTCGGTCATCACGTCGAGGACCTCGTTGATCACCTCGGGATCCAGCGCGGAGGTGGGCTCGTCGAACAGCATCGCCTTGGGCTTCATCGCCAGGGAGCGGGCGATCGCGACACGCTGCTGCTGCCCACCGGACAGCGCGGCGGGCAGGGAGTTCGCCTTGTCCGCGAGGCCCACCCGCTCCAGCAGCTCCATCGCCTGCGCGTCGGCCTCCGCCTTGGGGACGCCCCGCACCCGCCGCGGGCCGAGGGTGACGTTGTCGATCGCCTTCAGGTGCGGGAACAGGTTGAAGCTCTGGAACACCATGCCCACGTCGGCCCGCAGGCGGGTGAGGGCCTTCCCCTCCTCGGGCAGCGGCTCGCCGTCGATCGTGATCTGCCCGGACGTGATCGTCTCGAGCCGGTTCAGGCAGCGGCACAGGGTGGACTTCCCCGAGCCGGAGGCGCCGATCAGCGCCACCACCTCGCCCCGGTGGATGTCCAGGTCGATGTCCTTCAGGGCCTGGAAGTCGCCGAAGAACTTGTCGACGCCGCGCGCGGAGATGAGCGCCTCGCCGATGCTCTTCGCCCGCGCGGGCGCGGACCGGCCCTGGTCCGCTGCGCGGTGCGCGCCGGGCGCGATGCTGCTCTCGTCCATGCACCGAGAATGCTGTGCCGGGAGACATCTGTCCACATGGCACGGTGCCAGACCGTATGTCGGAACGGTTTTGTGACAGGGGGTGACGCCGGGTGACGAGGCCGGGGCTCGCGGGCGGGCCCGACCGGCCCGCCCGCGCAGAGTGCGGCGCCCGCCGCTCAGGCCCGGTAGGCGCCCTGGTACACCGCGTCGAACGGGGTCGCCCCCGGCTGGCGGTTCTCGATCGAGCTGACCACGACGGCCTTCGCGGTCCGTGCGGCCTCGAGCGGGGTCGCGCCCTTGGCCAGCTCCGCCGTCACCGCGGCGGCCAGGGTGCAGCCCGCGCCGGAGACGCGGTGCTCGCCGATCTTGGGGCTGCGCAGCTCGACGGTCTGCTCGCCGTCGTGGAAGACGTCCACGGCGTCCTCGCCCTCGAGCACCACCCCGCCCTTGGCCAGCACGATCACGCC
>CAZHSL010000294.1:0-3895 GCA_964535185.1 uncultured Corynebacterium sp. | reverse complement strand
TGATGGAGCGCTCGACCCCGCACCGCGACGTGCGGATCGACGTCGTCGCCGTCCATGCCCACCTCGACGGCACCTTCTCGCTCGAGCACCTCGAGGCGGTGTGCTGATGGGCCACGCACGCACCCTGTCGGTCAGCCTCACCGGGCTCGACGGCACCCTCGTGGAGGTCGAGGCCGACGTCTCCCCAGGGCTGCCCGCGTTCTCCGTGGTCGGGCTGCCCGACCGCTCCACGCTCCAGGCCCGGGACCGCGTGCGCGCCGCCTCCGCCCGCAGCGGGATCCACCTCGCCGCACGGCGGATCACCGTCAACATGAGCCCGGCCTGGCGGCCCAAGCACGGCTCCGGCTTCGACCTTGCGATCGCGATGGCGGTGCTGGACGCGCAGGGCGACCTGCTCACCCACATCCCGCCGGACCTCGTGCTGCTGGGGGAACTGGGCCTGGACGGCCGGGTGCGGCCGATCCCCGGGGTCCTTCCGGCACTGCTCGCCGCCCGCGCCCACGGCCTCACCCGCGCGGTCGTGCCCGAGGAGAACCTCGCCGAGGCCCGGCTCGTCGACGGTCTGGACATCGCAGGTGCCGGCGACCTCACCGAGCTGCTGCACCGCTTCGGCGCCGACGTGCCGCCCTCCCCGGCGAGGGAGCCGTCGGTCCCCGCAGCACAGGAGCCCGCCGGGACCGAGCAGGCGACCCACCGGCCCGACTTCGCCGACGTGCTGGGCCAGGCCCGGGCACGGCGCGCCGCCGAAGTCGCCGCCGCCGGTGCCCACCACCTGCTGCTCACCGGCCCGCCGGGCACCGGCAAGACCATGATCGCCTCACGCCTGCCGAGCATCCTCCCGCCGCTGAGCACCGAGGACGCCCAGACGGTCTCCGCGATCCGTTCCGTCGACGGTCGGTTCGATGCCCGCGGCGGGCTGTTGACCACCCCTCCCTTCGAGAACCCCCACCACACCGCCTCCACCGCGGCCGTGGTCGGGGGAGGGCCGGGGCTCGCCCTGCCCGGAGCGATCTCCCGGGCGCACGCCGGCGTGCTGTTCCTGGACGAGGCGCCGGAGTTCCCCGCGCGCGTGCTCGAAGCGCTGCGAGAACCGCTCGAGACCGGGGACATCACCCTCCACCGCACCCGCGGAATCACCCGGTACCCGGCACGGTTCCAGCTGGTCCTGGCCGCCAACCCCTGTCCCTGCGGGAAGGCCTGGGGCAAGGGTGAGGCGTGCACGTGCACACCCCAGCAGCGCCGCCGCTACAGAGCGCGCCTGTCCGGTCCCGTGCTCGACCGCGTGGACATGCGCGTGGACGTGGGGCCCGTGGACATGCACAGCACCGAGGGGACGGCGAGGGAGCCGAGCGCGGCGATCGCCGCCCGGGTCGGCGCGGCTCGCGAACGCCAGCGCCGGCGCTACGAGGGACGGGCCTGGTCCCTGAACTCCCAGCTGCCCGGCCCGCTGCTGCGCACCGAGTTCGCTCCGCAGCGCGCCGAGCGCCGTCTGCTCGACCACGCCGTCGCCCAGGGACGGCTCACCCTGCGCGGCCACGACCGGGTGCTGAGGCTGGCCTGGAGCCTCGCCGACCTCGACGCCGCCGACAGCCCCACCGCCGAGCACATCGGCCACGCCCTCACCCTGCGCGAAGGAGACCCGCGATGACCGACCCGACCACGCCTCCCGCCGACGCGGGCACCGACTCCGCGGACCGCATCGCCCGCATCACCTGGTCGCTGATCGCCGAGCCCAGCGATCCCATCGCCTTCGCCGCGTGCGCCGCGCTCGGCCCGGCCGCCGCCCTCCGGCTCACCCGTCGCAAGGACACGCCCGGGCTGCTGCGGGCACTGGGCGGCGAGGTACCGCGACAGGCCGCGGATCCCGATCGCGGAACGCCGACGAGCCGGGCCGAGAACGCGATCGCGCGGTGGACCAAGCGCCTCGCGCGCGTCGACGTCGACGCGGTGCGGCAAGACGCCCGCCGCCGCGGCATCCGCGTCCTCACCCCGCACGACGCCGAATGGCCCGATCTGCTCGAGGACCTGCAGGAATCGTCCCCGCACTGCCTCTGGGTGCAGGGACCAGGGCACCTGGACGCGCTCCTGGGCGCTCGCACCGCTGCGCTGGTCGGATCCCGCGCCTCCACCCCCTACGGCGAGGACACCGCGATGACGCTCGCCTCCGCCTTCGCGGCCGGGGGCGGCACCGTCGTCTCCGGCGGGGCGTACGGCATCGACGCCGCCGCCCACCGCGGCGCGCTCGCCGCCGACGGCGGCGCGACCCTCGCCGTCCTGGCCGGGGGACTGGACCACCTCTACCCCCGCGGCAACACCCGGCTGCTGGAGGCGATCCGCGGACGGCACCTGCTGGTCAGCGAAGCGCCGCCCGGCACCGCCCCGACCCGGTGGCGCTTCCTGGCCCGCAACCGGCTCATCGCCGCACTGTCCCGGGCGACCGTCGTGGTCGAGGCGTCATGGCGCTCCGGGGCGCTGTCCACCGCCCGCTTGGCCGATCAGCTCTCCCGCCCGGTCGGTGCCGTCCCCGGCCCGGTCACCTCCGCCGCGAGCGCCGGGAGCCACCGGCTGATCCGCGAACGCGGCGCGGTGCTCGTCACCGAGCCCGCGGACGTGCTGGACCTGCTGCCGGGCGGTCCCGCCGCCGGAGAGGGCGGCTTCGCCGTCCAGGACCAGCTGGACCTGCTGACCCCCGCGGACCGACGGGTGCTCGACGCCGTGCCGCCCCGCTCGAGCCTGGCCGAAGCGCGGATCGCGGACGAGATCGGCTTCCGGGCCGAGGAGGTCGACGCGGCCCTGGCGCGCCTGGAGCTGCTGGGGCTGGTGATCCGCGCCGGGCAGCGGGCACGGCGCGCCCGGCCCGCCTCGTGACAGGGTGCCTGCGCACCGCCGATGCGCGACACTGGGGCCATGAGCACGCAGCGGGAGCACGACGACGCCGCGGTCGTCGACCACTTCGCCGAGCACCTCCGGCTCGAGCGGGGGCGGTCGGAGCACACCGTCAGCGCATACCGCCGCGAGGCCGCCGCACTGCTCGAGCACCTCCGCCGCACCGAACGCATCGCGCTGGAGGAGCTGGACGTCACCGCACTGCGCTCCTGGCTCGGTGTGCGCGCCGAGTCCGGGGCCGGAGCGAGCACGCTCGCCCGCTCCGCGGCCGCCGCACGCACTTTCACCACCTGGCTCGCCGCCACCGGGCGGATCCCGCACGACGTCGGCGGCCGCCTGCGCGCTCCCCGACGCGGCCGCCACCTGCCCACGGTGCTCTCCGGGGACCAGGCCGGTGCGCTGCTGGACGGGATCGGGGAACGGGCCGACGACGCCCCGCGGCCCGCCGCGCCCCAGCCCGCACCGCCGCAGCCCGCCGCGCCCCGAGAGCCCGACCCGCAGACGGACGGGACGGAGCACGCCGGGACCACCGTCGACGGCGAGCCGGAGCCGCAGGATCCCGTCGCACGGGCCGTGCTGCTGCGCGACATCGCCGTGCTCGAGCTCCTCTACTCCTCCGGTCTGCGGGTCTCCGAGCTGGTCGCTCTGGATCGTTCGGGGATCGACCACCACCACCGCACCGTGAGGGTGCGCGGCAAGGGCGACAAGGAGCGGATCGTCCCCGTCGGCATCCCGGCCCTGGAGGCCGTGCAGAGATGGGAGGCCGAGGGCCGTCCCGTGCTGCGGGAGAACGCCGGTGAGACCGCGCGACCCGGCGAGGCGCTGTTCCTCGGGGTCCGCGGAGGCCGTCTCGGCGATCGGGCCGTGCGCACCCTCGTGGACCGTCACGCGAGCGAGGCCGGGATCACCCGCCACATCTCGCCGCACACCCTCCGCCACAGCGCCGCGACCCATCTCGTCGAGGGCGGCGCGGACCTGCGCAGCGTCCAGGACTTCCTCGGCCACTCCT
>CAZHSL010000293.1:0-3898 GCA_964535185.1 uncultured Corynebacterium sp. | reverse complement strand
TTCCGCTCAGGCCCCGGTCGGGGCGTCCTGCTTCTGCTGCTCGATCTCGGACCGTACCCGGTCCATGTCCAGCTCACGCACGGCCGAGATGACCTGATCGAGCCCGGAGGCCGGCAGGGCGCCCGGCTGCGAGAAGACGAGGATCCCGTCGCGGAAGGCCATGAGCGTGGGGATCGAGGTGATGCCGACCGCTCCGGCCAGCTCCTGCTCGGCCTCGGTGTCGACGCTGCCGAAGACGATGTCCTGGTGCTCCTCGGCCGCGGCGGCGTACACGGGCGCGAACTGACGGCACGGGCCGCACCAGCTCGCCCAGAAGTCGACGAGCACGATCCCTCCGTCGGTGATGGTGCTCTCGAAGGTGTCAATGGTCAGGGGCTGGGTGGTCATGTCTCTGATCTCCTCCCTCCGCGCGCTGCGGGGATCGTGGTGGTGCCGCAGATCGCGGTCACGGTTGACACCATACCCTAGGGGGTATTAGTTTGTCACTTGTGAATGAACAACCCATGCAGTCGCCGAAAGGACAAGACGTGCCGACGCAGCCCACGATCGTGACCATCGAGACCCCGAGCCTGGGTGACCGTTCCTACCTGGCCCACGACGGCGAGGTCGCCGTCGTCGTCGACCCGCAGCGGGACATCGACCGCGTCCTCGAGGCCGCTGACGAGGCCGGTGTGCGCATCACCGACGTCTTCGAGACGCACATCCACAACGACTACGTCACCGGTGGCCTCGCGCTGGCCGAGCGCCTCGGTGCGCGTTACCACGTCAACGGCGAGGACGAGGTCTCCTTCGACCGCCAGCCCATTCGCGACGGGGACATCGTCGAGATCTCCCCGACCATGCGGGTGCGCGCCATCGGCACCCCCGGGCACACCTTCACCCACCTCTCCTACGCCCTCGAGTCGATGGACGGGTCCGAGGTGACCGCCTCGGCGGTCTTCACCGGCGGGTCCCTCCTCTTCGGGGCCACCGGGCGGCCGGACCTGCTGGGTCAGGAGCACACGGACGCGTTGGTGCACCACCAGTACGCCTCCGCCCACCGGCTCGCCGAGGAGCTGCCGGAGCACGCCGAGGTGCTGCCCACCCACGGCTTCGGCTCCTTCTGCTCCGCCGGCTCCACGGGCGGTGCCACCGAGTCCACGATCGGTGAGGAGAAGCGGAACAACACCGCGCTGACGCAGGAGGAGGAGCAGTGGGTGGCTGACACCCTCGCCGGCCTCGACGCGTACCCCGCGTACTACGTCCACATGATGCCGGCGAATGCCGAGGGGCCCAGCGCGGCCGACCTCCGCTCTCCCGAGCGGGCGGACAAGCAGACCCTCGCCGAGCGCATCGAGGCAGGGGAGTGGGTCGTGGACCTGCGTACCCGCACCGCCTTCTCCGCCGGCCACGTCAGCGGCACGCTGAACTTCGGGCTCGACGGGCAGTTCTCGACCTACCTGGGTTGGCTCATCCCCTGGGGGACGCCCGTCACCCTTCTCGGGGAGAGCTCGGAGCAGGTGGACGAGGCCCAGCGCGAGCTGGTGCGCATCGGTATCGACCGGATCGCGGGAGCGGCCACCGGCGGCCCCGAGGACTGGACCGATCGCCCTCTGGGCACGCTCAAGACCGCGGTCTTCGCCGATCTCTCCCAGGTGCGCCACCACCGGCCGGTGCACATCCTCGACGTCCGACTGGCCGGTGAGTTCAACGACAGCCACATCGAGGGCGCGCAGAACGTGCCGATCGGCGAGCTGCTCGACCGCTTCGACGAGATCCCGCAGGGAGAGATCTGGGTGCACTGCGGTAGTGGCTACCGCGCCTCCATCGCCGCCTCGGTCCTCACCGCTCGCGGGCGCACGGTCGTCACCGTCGACGATGCGTTCGACAACGCGTCGGACGCCCCGCTGCCGATGACCAGCTCCGCCTGACCCACCACCCACACAAGGAGACCGACATGTGCCGTCGAGCCACCTGCCGCGTCTGCGGCAAGACCACGTGGGCCGGGTGCGGCCAGCACCTCGACCAGGTGATGGCCGGGGTGCCCGCCAGCGATCGTTGCCCCGGACACAGCGCGACCGAGAAGGACGCCGCGCAGAGCCGCCCGCTGCTCTCGCGTCTCTTCGGCCGCGGCTGACCCCGACCCCGTCGGGGGCGAGCCCCCTGACTCGCCCCCGACGGCCCACCCAGGAGCCTCACGTGCCCCTCGCTGTCATCCCCCTCGGCCTCGTCATCGGCCTCGCGCTCGGTGCCCTCGGCGGTGGAGGATCCATCCTCGCCGTCCCCGCCCTGGTCCACCTCCTGGGCCAGGACCCGGTTGCCGCCACGACGAGCTCCCTCGTCATCGTGGGCGTCACCTCGCTGCTGTCGATGCCCGCCCATCACCGGGCGGGGCGGGTGCGCCTCGGCCAGGGCGTGACCTTCGGTCTGCTCGGCACGGCCGGGTCCTTCGCCGGGTCCGCGGCTGCACGAGCGGTACCGGCCGCCGTGCTCATGACTGCATTCGCCGTCCTCATGGTCGTCGTCGCGACGCTCATGCTCCGGCGCAGCCTGCGCGGCGAGAGCGGGAACGAGAGCGCCGAGGCCGGCGCCAGCGAGCCGATCATCACCCTGCACCCCCTGGCCTGCGCCTGCCCGCGACTAATCAAGCTCGTCGTCGCCGCCACGATCGTGGGGCTGCTCACCGGCTTCCTCGGGGTCGGCGGCGGCTTCGTCCTGGTCCCGGCGCTCGTGCTCGTCCTGGGTTTCACCATGCCGGTGGCGGTGGGGACCTCCCTGCTCGTCATCGCCATCAACAGCGCGACCGCGCTGGTCGCGCGCGTGCAGCACGGCATCGGCGACCTCGACTGGCCGCTCATCGTCGGGTTTTCGGCCGCTGCCGTGGTCGGCAGCCTCGTCGGCACCACGGTGGCCGACCGGTTGCCGGCACACCGGCTGTCCCAGGCCTTCGCGGTCCTCGTGCTGGTCATCGCCGGCGTCACCGCCGTGCAGTACGTGCCCGACCTCGTGGCCTGACACCTCACGAACGAACCACCACACGGAAGGGATCCATGACCACCCACACCAGCACCACCCGTCCAACCACACTTGACGCCGCGCAGGTGCGCGCCTGGATGGGCGAGCCCGCAGGGCCGCGCATCATCGACGTGCGCACCCCGGCCGAGTTCGCCGGCTCCCACATCCCGGGCTCGTACAACGTGCCCCTCGGGTTGCTCGAGGAGCACCGGCGCGAGCTGGCCGACCACCTCGACGACGACGTCATCCTCGTCTGCCGCTCCGGCGCCCGGGCCGGCCGGGCCGGGGACGCCCTCGCGGAGACCGGTCTGGCGAACCTGCACGTCCTCGACGGCGGCATGACCGCCTGGGAGAACTCCGGCGGTGACGTCGTGCAGGGTGAGCAGGGATGGGACCTGGAGCGTCAGGTCCGTCTCGTCGCCGGCTCCCTCGTCCTCACCGGCATCCTGGCCAGCACCCTGGTCCCGCAGGCCAAGTGGCTGTCCGCCGGGATCGGCGCCGGTCTGACCGGAGCCGCCCTGACCGACACCTGCGCCATGGGCATGCTCCTGTCGCGGATGCCGCACAACCGTCGCAACGACCCGAAGCCGGAGACGGTCTTCGCCCAGCTGGGGGCCGGTCGCGCCTGAGGCCACCGCATCGCGGGCGCGCTCGCGACCGTCACCCCGCCTGACGACCGCCGCGAGGATGCCGGCGGTCGTCAGGCGATGGTGCTGCGCACCGTCGCGAGGACGCGCTCGTCGTCGGGCGCGACCTGCGGGCTGAAGCGCGCGACCGGTGCGCCCTCGCCGTCGATGACGAACTTCTCGAAGTTCCACCGGACGTCGCCGCTCTCGCCCCCTTCGTCCTCCGTGTCGATCAGTGCCGCGTACAGCGGGTGGCGCCCCGGACCGTTGACCTCGAC
>CAZHSL010000292.1:0-3901 GCA_964535185.1 uncultured Corynebacterium sp. | reverse complement strand
CTCGAGGAACTCGTAGTACGTGTCGCCCACGGCGGTGAGATCGTCCTCGGAGAGCGCCTCTGCGGCGCCGTCGCCGGCCTCCTCGGAGGCACCGGCGGCGTCGTCCGAGCCGTCCTCGGCGTCGGTGCCGTCCGCAGCGGCGTCGTCGGCCCCCTCGGACGTCTCGGCGTCCTCGGACGTCTCGGCGTCCTCGGACGTCTCGGAGTCGGCGGACTCCTCGGTGTCCGCCGAGTCGCTCGACTCCCCGGCGTCCTCCTCGGCGCCGGTGTCCTCACCCTCGGTGCCGGAGGAGCCGCCCTCCTGCTGGGTCTCCTCGGTGCCGGCGCCGGCCTCGTCCTCACCGCCGAGGATCCCGCCGCATGCGGCGGTCCCGGCCACGATCGCGAGTGCTCCCAGACCGGCAGCCGTCCCCCGCACCGTCCTGCGCATGATCGACGTCATCTCTCGTCCTCCCTCTCGATTCCTCGACACCCGTCGCTGCCGATACGGCACAGACTGGCACAGATCGGGCGTCGTGCAGATGGGGAGAACTCCCCATCAATGTCCCTGTGCAGGGCGCATCCGGCTCAGAACGGGATGACGAGGTACCAGCGGCCGTCCTCCCCCGGGGCCATCGGCACGTCGAGCTCCTCGCCGAGCACGCTGAGGGAGACGGTGCCGTCGCCGTTGTCGTGCGCCTCGACCATCGAGGCGTCGATCGCGTCGAAGGCACCGGGCTCGAGCTGCTCGGCATGCTCGCCGATGGCGGACTCCGCACCGGCCGCGCACTCCTGGCGGCGCTCGCCCTCGGGCGCCGTGCCCGTCGTGGGGTCCAGGACCATCCCGCAGGCCGCGTCCCAGTCCTGGTCGTCGATCACGTGCAACAGGTCCGCGAACCTCTCGGAGGCGGCGTCGAGCTCCTCGTCGCTGAAGGGGCTCTCGCCGCCGCCGTCGCTCGCGGCGCCGTCGGTGCCGGGGTCCTCCGTCGGCTCCCCCGGCTGCTCGGCGGAGGTCGTGGTGGGCCGGGGCTGAGAGGGCAGCTCGTCGCCGCCGGTGCAGGCCGCGACTCCCCACAGGAGGGCGACGGCCCCCGCGCCGGTGGCGGTGCCCCGCAGAATGCTGCGCATCGTCGTCGTCACGCCTGCTCTCCTCCCAGGTCGCCGCGACGGCGACCGGCACCAGCGTGGCACATTCCGGTGCGCAGAGGTCGCCGCCGCCGGGAACGCGCCGCTGCGACGAGGATAGGCTGTGCGCCCAGACCATCCCCTCCTCGTCCACCGCCCAGGAGCGTCACGTGAGCACTGAGTCCTCTCCCGGAACCGCCGCCCCGGCCACGATCCGTCTGCGGCACCTGAAGCAGGCCAAGGAGCGGGGTCGGCCGTTCTCGATGCTCACCGCGTACGACCAGTTCTCGGCGCAGGCCTTCGAGGCCGCCGGCATCGAGGTGCTGCTGGTGGGCGACTCGGTGGGCACCACGGTGCTGGGGTACGACTCCACGACCTCCACCACGCACCAGGACATGCTGACCTTCACCGGTGCCGTGGCCCGCAGTGTGAGCCGTCCTCTGGTGGTCGCCGATCTCGCCTTCGGCACGTACGAGGCGGGGCCCGCCGAGGCGCTGCGCCACGGGGTCGAGCTGGTGCGTGCCGGCGCCGGGGCGGTCAAGCTCGAGGGCGGTGCGGAAGTGGCGCCGCAGGTGCGGAGCCTGGTGCAGGCCGGGATCCCCGTGTTCGGGCACCTCGGCTTCACGCCGCAGTCGGTCAACTCGCTGTCGGGCCACCGAGTGCAGGGCCGCGACGAGGCGGGGGCGCAGAAGTTGCGCGAGGACGCGCTCGCGCTGCAGGAGGCGGGCGTCGCCGCGGTCGTGCTCGAACTGGTCCCGGCGGCCGTCGCGGCCTCCGTGACCGCGGCGCTCGAGGTGCCGACGATCGGCATCGGCGCCGGCCCCGACTGCGACGGGCAGGTGCTGGTGTGGCAGGACATGGCCGGGCTCTCCGGCTTCCGCGGGAAGTTCGTGAAGACGTATGCGGAGCTGCGCGCACAGCTCGAGCAGGCGGCCGGGCAGTACCGCGCCGAGGTCTCCGCGCGGGCCTACCCCGGCCCCGAGCACTCCTTCGAGTGAGCCCGCGGCCGACGGATCGGTCAGCTCAGCGCCCGGTCTCGGGGCCCGTCCCCTCGCTGCCGTAGTCGTCCCACTCCGCGTTCTCCTCGTCCCACGACCTGTTGCGCTCCGCCGCGGTGCTCAGCGCCCGCGCCGCCTCCTCGCGGGTGGCGTACGGCCCCATCAGCTCCGTGGCCGGGGACTGGGCCCCCTCCTCCACGGCGCCGGTGCTCAGGTTGTAGTAGAACTGCGTGCCCTCGGTCACGTCGGTCTCCTTCGAAGTCGGTGAGACACTGGTGGGCATGACTGTAGAGCAGGAATGGTTCCGTCCAGAAGGGCGTGAGGTGCTCGTGCCGGGCACCATCGGCCCCCGCCGCCCCGTGCCCGCCGCGATCGAGCGCCCGGAGTACGTCGGCAAGGACGAGGCCGTCTCCGACACCGGGCCGTACGTTCAGAGCGCCGACGTCATCGCCCGGGTCCGCGAGGCGTCGCGGATCGCCGCGCTCGCGCTGCAGGCGGCCGGCGAGGCCGCCGAGCCCGGCGTCACCACCGACCACATCGACGCGGTGGTCCACGACGTCCTGATCGAGAACGGCGCCTACCCCTCCACGCTCGGCTACCTCGGGTTCGAGAAGTCGTGCTGCACGAGCCTGAACGAGGTCATCTGCCACGGGATCCCCGATTCCACCGTCATGCAGTCCGGGGACATCCTCAACGTCGACGTCACGGCCTACATCCACGGTGTGCACGGCGACTGCAACGCGACGTTCCTGGTGGGCGACGTCCATCCCCGCGCCCAGGAGCTCGTGGAGCGGGCGCACGAGGCGATGATGCGCGGCATCAGGGCGGCCCGGCCCGGGCGCGAGGTGAACGTGATCGGTCGCGTGATCGAGAAGTTCGCGGCGCGGCACGGACTGGAGTCGGTACAGGACTACACCGGCCACGGCGTCGCCGAGGGGTTCCACAACGGCCTGGTCATCCCCCACTACGACTCTGCGCCCCTGTTCGACGACGTGATCGAGGAGGGCATGACCTTCACCGTCGAGCCGATGATCACCCTCGGCTCGCAGGCCTGGGAGCAGTGGGACGACGGCTGGACCATCGTGACGAAGGACCGCTCCTTCACCGCGCAGTTCGAGCACACCATGCTGATCACCGCGGAGGGCCCGGAGCTGCTGACCGTCGTCTGAGGCCGGGTCGTGAACGGCCCGTCCGCGCAGCCGTCGCGCGGGTATCCTGTGCGGCTGTGAGCACCGCCGCTGTCGGTGCACCGACCTGCAGGGCGATCCCTCGCCCGCCCAGAGCGCACAGGAGACACGATGAGCAAGACGGCCTTCGGGATCGACATCGGCGGGAGCGGCATCAAGGGCGCTCCGGTGGATCTGTCCACCGGGGAGCTCGCTGCGGACAGGGTCCGGATCCCCACCCCACAGCCCTCCGTCCCCGAGGCCGTCGCGGACACGGTCGCCGAGCTCATCGGCAGCTTCGACATCGGCACCGACATGCCCGTCGGCGTCACCTTCCCCGCCGTGATCAAGGCGGGGGTCGCCCAGACCGCCGCGAACGTCGACAAGTCCTGGATCGGCACCGACGTCGACGCGCTGCTGACCGAGCGCACCGGGCACGACGTCTTCGTGGTCAACGACGCCGATGCGGCGGGGATCGCCGAGATGAAGTTCGGCGCCGGGCGGAAGAGCACCGGCGTGGTCCAGGTGATCACCCTCGGCACCGGCGTGGGCAGCGCGACCTTCGTGGACGGCACGCTCGTGCCCAACACCGAGCTCGGCCACCTGCTGCTGCACGGCGACTCCGCCGAGCGCT
>CAZHSL010000291.1:0-3909 GCA_964535185.1 uncultured Corynebacterium sp. | reverse complement strand
ACCGCGTGATCGACTTCCGCCGCCACGACAAGGACGGCGTGCGGGCCAAGGTCGCTCACATCGAGTACGACCCCAACCGCACCGCGCGCATCGCGCTGCTGCACTACCTGGACGGCGAGAAGCGCTACATCCTCGCGCCGGCCAAGCTGCGCCAGGGCGACTTCATCGAGAACGGTCCGGGTGCGGACATCAAGCCCGGCAACAACCTGCCGCTGCGGAACATCCCGCTGGGCACCGTGGTGCACGCCATCGAGCTGCGCCCCGGTGGCGGCGCCAAGATCGCCCGCAGCGCCGGCGCCTCCGTGCAGCTGGTCGCCAAGGAAGGACCGTACGCGCAGCTGCGCATGCCGTCCGGCGAGATCCGCAACGTCGACGCCCGCTGCCGCGCCACCATCGGCGAGGTCGGCAACGCCGAGCAGACCAACATCAGTTGGGGCAAGGCCGGCCGCATGCGCTGGAAGGGCAAGCGCCCCCACGTGCGCGGTGTCGTCATGAACCCGCACGATCACCCGCACGGCGGCGGCGAGGGCCGCACCTCCGGTGGTCGTCATCCGGTGTCGCCCTGGGGTCAGCCCGAGGGCCGTACCCGTCGGCCGGGCAAGGAGAGCGACAAGCTCATCGTGCGCCGTCGTCGGTCCGGCAAGAAGCGCTGATAGGGAGAATCAGAGACTATGCCTCGCAGTATCGCCAAGGGCCCCTTCGTGGACGACCACCTTCAGAAGAAGGTGGACGCCCAGAACGAGAAGGGCACCAAGAACCTCATCAAGACCTGGTCGCGTCGTTCGGTCATCACGCCCGACTTCCTCGGCCACACCTTCGCAGTGCACGACGGTCGCAAGCACGTCTCGGTGTTCGTCACCGAGTCGATGGTCGGCCACAAGCTCGGCGAGTTCGCTCCCACGCGGACTTTCAAGGGCCACGAGAAGGACGACAGAAAGGGCCGTCGTCGCTGACCTCGGGTCAGCACGGCAGCACGTCCCGACATCCAGAAGAAAGCAGGACAGCAATGGAAGCCAAGGCGCAGGTGCGGTACCTCCGCATGTCGCCCATGAAGGCTCGCCGCGTTGTGGACCTGATTCGTGGCAAGAGCACGGCCGAGGCCCTGGACATCCTGCGGTTCGCACCGCAGGGAGCCAGCGAGCCCGTCCTCAAGCTCGTCGAGTCCGCGATCGCCAACGCGCGGGTGAAGGCAGATCAGGCGGGGGAGCGCTTCGATGAGCGCGAGCTCGCCGTCTCCGCCGCATTCGTCGATGAGGGCCCGACCATGAAGCGGTTCCAGCCGCGAGCCCAGGGTCGAGCCTTCCAGATCAAGAAGCGCACCAGCCACGTCACCGTGGTGGTCGCTCCCGTGAACAAGTAAGGAGCCGTACGTATGGGTCAGAAGATCAACCCCAACGGGTTCCGCCTCGGGATCACCACGGAGCACAACAGCCGGTGGTTCGCCGATTCCTCCAAGGAGGGGCAGCGCTACCGCGACTACGTGAAGGAAGACGTCGCGATCCGCAGCCTCATGTCCAAGGGCATGGAGCGGGCCGGCATCTCCAAGGTCGAGATCGAGCGCACCCGTGACCGTGTCCGCGTGGACCTCCACACCGCCCGCCCCGGCATCGTCATCGGGCGTCGTGGCGCGGAGGCCGAGCGTCTGCGCGGCGAGCTCGAGAAGCTCACCGGCAAGCAGATCCAGCTGAACATCCTCGAGGTCAAGAACCCCGAGGCCGATGCGCAGCTGGTCGCTCAGGGCATCGCCGAGCAGCTCGCCGCCCGTGTCTCCTTCCGCCGTGCGATGCGCAAGGGCATGCAGTCCGCGCAGCGCGCCGGCGCGAAGGGCATCCGAGTGGCCGTCTCCGGCCGTCTCGGCGGCGCCGAGATGAGCCGCAACGAGTTCTACCGCGAGGGGCGCGTGCCGCTGCACACCCTCCGCGCGAACATCGACTACGGCTTCTACGAGGCCCGCACCGCCTTCGGCCGCATCGGCGTGAAGGTGTGGATCTACAAGGGCGACGTCACCGCCAAGGAGCTCGCGGCCCAGCAGGCCGCCTCGCAGGGTCCCCGCTCCGGCGGCCGCGGCCCGCGTGCCGAGCGCCCGCGCGGTCGTCGCAACGAGCGCAACGCCTCCCGTCGCGGAGCCAACGCCGAGCAGTCCTCTGCTCCGGCCGCGGCTCCCGCCGAGCAGGCCGCTGCGCCCGCACAGCAGCCCGGAACGGAGGCCTGAGCGACATGCTGATCCCTCGCAGGACCAAGCACCGCAAGCAGTACCGCCCGCACCGCACGGGCATGGCCAAGGGCGGCACCGAGCTCGCGTTCGGCGACTACGGCATCCAGGCTCTCGAGCCGGCCTACGTCACCAACCGCCAGATCGAGGCCGCACGTATCGCCATGACGCGCTACATGAAGCGTGGCGGCAAGGTGTTCATCAACATCTACCCCGATCGTCCGCTCACCAAGAAGCCTGCTGAGGTCCGTATGGGCTCCGGCAAGGGTTCGGTCGAGTGGTGGATCGCCAACATCAAGCCGGGACGGGTCATGTTCGAGATCGCCGGTGTCGAGGAGGAGGTGGCTCGCGAGGCGCTCCGTCTCGCGCAGCACAAGCTCCCCATGAAGAGCCGCATCCTGAGCCGAGAGAGTGGTGACATCTGATGGCAGCGACCAAGCTCACCGCCGATGAACTCGACAAGCTGGACGACGCGAAGCTGGCCGAGGAGCTGGCGAACGCGAAGGACGAGCTGTTCAAGCTCCGTTTCCAGTCCGCGACCGGTCAGCTCGAGAACTCCGGCCGTCTGCGGTCCGTCAAGAAGGACATCGCACGGATCTACACGATCCTGCGCGAGCGCGAGCTGGGCATCCGTCAGGCGCCCGGCACCGCCGAGTGACCGCGAAGCGAGGAACAGAGATGACTGACAACACCCAGGCCGAGACCCCGGCCGCCGAGGAGATCGAGGTTCTCGACAAGGAGGGCGTGCACGCGTCGTCCTCCGAGCGCCCGTACCGCAAGACCGTCCGCGGTCTGGTGGTCTCCGACAAGATGGACAAGACCGTCGTGGTCGAGGTCGAGGACCGTGTCAAGCACGCCCGCTACGGCAAGGTCACGACCAAGACGAGCCGCTTCAAGGCCCACGACGAGGAGAACACCGCCGGCATCGGCGACCGTGTCCTCATCATGGAGACCCGCCCGACCTCCGCGACCAAGCGGTGGCGTCTGGTGGAGATCCTCGAGCGCGCCAAGTGATCCGCCGGCGGTCCCAGTGATCGCCGACGATTCCTGAGCAGGGCCGGTTCCCCCACGGGGGAGCCGGCCCTTCTCGTCGTGCGGCGGGGCCGCGCGCACCGGAACGCCCGCGGCCCGGGGGAGGGTGGCACGCCCGGGGCTCACCTCGATTCCCCCTTTCCGGGACACCGGCGGACGATATCGGGGGAACGGGACGGCGCGTCCTCGTCTCGGCGGTCGGAAGTGGCCGCGTGGGCGGGGGAGGATCGTGGGGCGAGGGCCCGGCCCGGCGGGGGAGCGCCCGGGCCGACGGTACGGGTCAGTGCGAGCGGGAGACCTCGCGGGACAGATGGATCAGCAGGGCCCCGGCCAGGGCGTCCTCCGCGTGCGGGGCCGGTACGTCCCGCGTCGTCCCGTCCGGAGCGCGCAGGGAGACCGAGAAGGAGCCCTCCTCGAGGCGATGCAGCGCGAGGAACGCCTCCCCGAGTGCGTCGCGCAGCTGGTCCTCCCGCGGGATCCAGAGCGCCTCGTGCTGCTCCACGGAGTCCAGCGCCCACTCGGTGGTGCCGTTGAAGCGGAACACCACGCGGCCGCTGCGGCTCGTCCCGGTCTCGACGACCATCGAGGAGAGCATGAACGGCTCGTCCCGCAGCTGCGCGTTGTCGATGACGAACAGGTCGCCGTCGGCCGGCGTCCACGGGAGC
>CAZHSL010000290.1:0-3911 GCA_964535185.1 uncultured Corynebacterium sp. | reverse complement strand
ACTCGATGAACTCCATCAACGCCGCCCAGCGCGACCGCGTCGCGGCGCAGTCCCTGGCCGAGGCGGACAAGATCAAGCGCGTCACCCAGGCCGAGGCCGAGGCCGAGTCCAAGCGCCTGCAGGGTGAGGGCGTCGCCGCCCAGCGCAAGGCGATCGCGCTCGGCATCGCCGAGCAGTACGAGATGCTGCGCAAGGTCGGCATCGAGAACTCCGCCGAGCAGCTGCTGCTGATGACGCAGTACTTCGACACCATGCAGGACGTGGCCCGCAACGGCCGCTCCAACGTGCTGTACCTGCCCAGCAACCCCGGCTCCGTCGGCGCGATGGGCGATGAGATCCGCACCGCGATGCTGCAGGCGCAGGCCGCCAACGAGGCCAACCAGGACGGCGAGCGCGAGCAGGCCCGCGTCTCCGCCGCCCAGCTGCGCGAGGAGGAGCAGGAGCGGGCCGAGCGCGCCCGCGCCGAGGCTCAGCACCGTGCGCGCGAGGCCCGTGAGCAGGCGCAGCGCGCCGCTGCGGACACTCCGCCGTGGGCGCACCCCGACGCCACCGGACAGCTCTGAGCCTGCCCTCCCCGCCGTGCCCTCGACGAACCCCTCACCCACCTCTCCCGACCGGCCCCACGTCATCCTCGTCTGCGTCGACCAGATGCGCGCGGACGCGATGGGGGCCGCCGGGAACGAGCACATCGACACCCCCAACCTCGACGATCTCGCACGCGGCGGATACCACTTCACCCGCGCCTACTCGGCCACGCCCACCTGCGTGCCCGCCCGGGTCGCGATGTTCACCGGGAAGTCCCCCGCGCTGCACGGCCGCTACGGGTACCGGGAGGGGATCTCCTTCACGGACGCCTACCCGGTGACGATGCAGTCCACGCTGCGGGACAACGGCTACCAGACGTTCGCGGTCGGCAAGATGCACGTCTTCCCCGACCGGGCCCGCTGCGGCTTCGACGAGGTGCTCCTGCACGACGGCTTCCTGCACACCTCGCGCCGGCTCTCCCGCGGCCCCTCCGCCGCGATCGACGACTACGTCGAGTTCCTCCGTCGCGAGACCGGCGATCCGCGGGCGGACTACCAGGAGACGGGGATCGGCTGCAATGCGCTCACCGCCCGTCCCTGGGAGCGGGAGGAGCGCCTGCATCCCACCCGCTGGGTGGCCGACGAGTCGCTGCGGTTCCTCGAACGGCGGGACCCGACGCGCCCGTTCTTCCTGTACATGTCCTTCCACCGCCCGCACGCCCCCTTCGACCCGCCGCAGTGGCTGTGGGACAAGTACCGGCAGCGCCCGGGGCCCGAGCGGGCGCGCGGCGACTGGCTGGAGCGCTTCGACGAGCACCGCAGCGACTTCGGCTCCGAATCGCAGTTCGGGGCGCAGAAGGAGACCACGCACGAGGCGGTGCGGGCCGGGTACTACGGCTCGATCGAGTTCATCGACCTGCAGCTGAACCGGCTCCGCGAGACCCTCTCGGACCAGGGCCTGCTGGAGGACACCGTGATCGCCGTCGTCTCGGACCACGGCGACATGATGGGCGACCACGACATGTACCGGAAGTCGGTGGGGTACGAGGGGTCCGCCCGGGTGCCGCTGGTGGTGCACGTCCCGCCGCGCTGGCGCACGGGCTGGGGAGAGCCCGGGCAGATCGAGGAGATCGCCGAGCTGCGGGACCTGATGCCGACCGTGCTGGGCCTCGCCGGCGCCGAGGTGCCCGCCGGTGTGGACGGGTGCGACCTGCGCGCCTCGAGCACGGGCGCACCGGTGCGGGAGCACCTGCACGGCGAGCACCTGATCGGCTCGCTGGGCCTCCACTCGATGCAGTGGATCCGCACCCGGCGCTTCAAGTACCTGTGGTTCTCCGGCGACGGGCACGAGCAGCTCTTCGACCTCGAGAACGATCCGCGGGAGGAGCACGACCTCGCCGGCTCCGCCGCTCATGCCGACGAGCTGCGCCGGCACCGGGAGCTGCTGATCGGCGAGCTCGAGCAGCGGGAGGAGGGCTTCGTGCAGGACCATGCGCTGGTGGCCGGGCGCCCCGTGCAGTCCGAGGCGGCCTGGGTGCGGGAGCACGCGCTGCTCTGACGCGCCGGGGAGCCGATCCCGACGGAAGTCGTACCGGGCCGACCCCGCAGGCGGATCCGGCGGGGCGGGCCCGCGCGATGGGATGGGGGCATGAGCGAGACCATCCCCTCCCCCGACTACACCGCCGAGAAGCGCCTGGCACGCACCACCGCGGTGACCCTCGCCTGGTGGGTGCACGGGATCGTGCGCCTGCTGCTCGCGGTCGCGATGACCTACTACGGGGTCGCGAAGCTCGTGTTCGGCCAGTTCGGGTTCGCGGACATGGGCGATGCCCTCATCGCCCAGGGCGAGATGAGCCCGATGGGCGTGCTGTGGCGGATGGTCGCCCTCTCCCCGCTGTTCCAGTTCCTGGCGGGCCTGGCGGAGTTCGGCGCGGCGCTGGCGCTGCTGTGGCGGCGCACGGTCCCCCTCGGTGCGGCGCTCGCGGCCGGGTCGATGGCGCTCGTCTTCGTGCTGAACCTGGGCTACGACGTCCCGGTCAAGCAGATCTCCCTGATCCTGCTGATCATGTCGGTGCTGGTGCTGGTCCCCTGGATGCCGCGCTTGGCCCGGGCCCTCCTCGGCCACGGCGCGATCCGGCCCGGCCCGGTCCCCGTGCTGATGCCGTGGCGCCCGCTCGCGAAGGTCACGGGCATCCTCGGTCCCGTCGCCGGGCTGGTGCTGCTCGGGCTGGTCGGCTGGCACGTCAGCACCATGTATCCCGAACGCAGCATCGACGAGACGGCGCCCGCCGGGGTGTGGGCGGTGCAGGAGGACGCCGCCGAGCCCGCCGCGCAGCTGAGCGAGGACACCCGGTGGAGCGCGCTCGCCTTCGGCGAGATCGAGCACGACGGGCGCGCCGCCGTGCAGCTGAGGTACGCGAACGGCGAGCTGCTGACCGGCAGCTACGAACGCACGGGCGAGGACACCGTCGAGCTGTCGCTGCGCCCGCTGCGGGAGCCGGGGACCGCGCTGCGGGAGCACACCGAGGGCGAACCGCTCGAGCTCGCGCTGCGCGTCGAGGAGCGCCAGGACGGCACCCTGCACCTCACCGGTGAGGGACAGGACCTGGTGCTCGCACCCGACGAGTCCGCGATGGTGCTCTACGAGCGCGGCTTCAGCTGGGGCATCCGCCCCGACGACCCCTTCAACCGCTGAGCGCTCCGCGGCGTCGCACCCTCCGGACGTCGGCCCCCTCCCCTAAGGTGGGACCGCGGTCCCGCCGGGACCTGCGACCTGCGACGGAGGAGCCGCTGCATGCAGATCGAGTTCGGCTGGTGCCTGGACGGCGCCTCCTGGGCCGACGCCGCCTCCGGCGGGGCGACCGGGAGGCTGCGGGTGGGGCCCCGCGGGCTCCTCGGCATCCTGCAGACCCGCCTGGCGCTGAGCCGACCCGCCGTCGACCAGGCGGTGCGGATCGCCCAGTACCTGCGGCTCGTCGAGCAATGCGTGCAGTCACCGGCCGATCGGGAGGGGTTCTGGCCCGCCCGGTCCTTCGCGCTGGACCCGTGGAGCACCGCCCGGCAGCTGCTGCGCTGGCGCGACGCCGCCGTGGAGGCGGGCTGGCGGCCCGGCCGCGGCGGCCCGGACCTGCCGCCGCGGCTCGCGGCGCTGGCCGAGGTGGAACGGCGCGCGGTGGTGGGGATGCTCGGCACGACCGACGCCGAGGGGCGCCCCGCGACCCTCGTCCCGGGCGCGGCGGACGACCTCGCCGAGGTGGTCGCGGCCCTCGAGCGCGAGGGCGCCGACTGGCCGCTGGGGATCGAGCGCCTCGTGGCGCACGAGGATCCCTCCGCCCTCCCCGGGCTGTGGCCGCGGCTGTTCGAGCTGCTGGCCGCCGCAGGGGTCGA
>CAZHSL010000289.1:0-3928 GCA_964535185.1 uncultured Corynebacterium sp. | reverse complement strand
GATGACCGCGTACGCGGTGGAGCTCTCCACGCCCACGACTCTCCTCAGATCCGGTCCCGACAACGGCGTCGGCACATGCGGCCGCCCTCGGGTCATCATCCCCTATATGTCTGATTTACACCAGATGTCCGACATGGCACGATGGGTGGAGTTCACTCTGCAGCAGGACGTGCTCGCCCTGCCGCTTCTTGCCGGGGAGGCACCGTGATCGTTGAGTCCTACCGCCAGCTCGCCTATGCGCAGAAGGGGCACGCCCGAGGAGCCCCGGCCTACTCGGTCTATGTGAACCGTCGTCTGGGACGCGCGCTCGCCGCCGGGGCGCACGGCGTCGGCCTCACGCCCAATCAGGTCTCGATGCTCAGCGCGGCTCATTCGTTCCTCGCCATCGGGCTCATCGCTCTGGCTCCGGTCAGCACGCTGTCGGGTATGGCGATCGCGGCGCTGCTGGTGCTCGGGTACGCCTGGGACTCCGCCGACGGTCAGGTCGCACGCCTGCGCGGAGGGGGCAGCGCGCAGGGCGAGTGGTTGGACCACTTCATCGACGCGCTCAAGATCTCCTCGTTGCACATCGCCGTGCTCGTGGGCCTCTTCCGTGCGCTGCCCTCCGACCAGTCGTGGGCCCTGATGATCCCGATGATCTTCGCGATCGTCGCCTCGACGACGTTCACGGCGATGCTGCTGAACGACCTGCTCAAGGGCAAGCATTCCACGGCCTCCACGCACGAGCGCGGCGGCGGGACCTTGCTTCGCTCCCTGCTGGTCGTGCCCACGGACTTCGGGCTCGTGTGTCTCGTCTTCGTGCTGTGGGGCTGGACGCCGGTCTTCCTCGTCGGCTATGGACTCCTCGCCGCTGCGGCAGTGGGCTTCCTCTGCCTCGCGGCAGTGAAGTGGTTCCGCGACATGGGTGCCCTGAGGTGAACGAAGTGCGCACCGTGCCCGGACGAGGATCGGGTGCGAGGGCTTCGCGACCACGGGTGCCGCGCCCTGCCGCGGCCGCCCTATGGCGTGGCGGGAGCGGTGCTGTCCTCGACGACGTAGGGGCTCCTGCTTCCGGCCTTGACGCCGTCGAGCACGATGCCGATGACCGGGTGCTCGGCGCGCTCCATCGCTTCGAGGGTGCGCTGGAAATCGGCGATCCGCGTGCGGCCCGCACGAGCGACGAGCAGGGTCCCGTCGACGCTCGCGGACAGCCAGAGCGCATCACTCACGACGAGGACCGGAGGCGAGTCGACCACGACGAAGTCGAATTGATCCCGAGCACTGCTGATCAGGTTCCCCAGCTCATCGCTGGCGAGGATCTGCCCGGGGTTCGGCGGCTCCGCACCACGGGCCAGGACCGACAGTCCTGGGTGGCCCCACTGCTGGGCCGCGTCGGAGATGGTGGTGTCGCCGACGAGCACGTCCGTGACGCCGACCGACGTCTCCAGCCCGGTGTGGGTCGCGGCGCTGGGGCGACGGAGATCGGCCTCGAGATACAGCACCGAGCTCCCCGCCTCCGCGATGGTCAGGGCGAGCCCGAGGCTGATGGACGTCTTGCCCTCCTCTGCGGAGCCCGATGTCACCATGAGCACCCGGCGATCGCCCCCCAGGTTGATGAACCGGAGGCTCGCGGCCAGCTGACGGAGTGCTTCGGCGGACCGTCCCTGCGGCGAGTTCCGCACGGCTCGCACGAGTCCGCGCCGGCCTCCGGCGTCCGGGATCTCCCCGAGCACTCCGACGTCGGTCAGAGCGGTCACGTCCGCCGCTGTGTCGAGGCGGGAGCCGAAATGCCGTCGGAAGATCGCGACCGCGGTGCCGATCGCGATGCCGACGGCGATGCCGATGAGGCCCAGCTTCTTCGTGTTGGGATAGATCGGGTGAGCCGGATCGCTGGCGGCGGCGATGGTGGTGACCTGGACGCTGGGGCTTCCGTTCTCGCCCTCGGGGGAGACATCGGGGACGGTGTGGCCGAGCTGGTCCGCGATGGCGTCGGCGACGCTCTGGGCCTGCGCCTTGTCCGGGCTGGTCACCCCGATCTGGATGACGTAGGTATCCATCGGGACCTCGACGTCGATGGTCCTGGCGAGCTGGTTCGGGGTCATCTCGAGGTCCAGCTCTTCGATGACGGGTTCCAGGACCTCGGGGGAGACGGCGAGCAGCGTGTACGTCTGCGCCAGGCTGTTGACGTAGTTGGCGCCCTGAGCGAGCTCTGCGGGATTGTCCCCGCGTGCGGGCAGCACCAGCACATCGGCCTGCGAGCGGTACTGCGGCACCACGAACTGAGAGTACGTGTAGGCGATACCGCCGCCGAGGAGCGCGCAGATGAGTATCAGCGCCCAATGGCTCTTCAGCGTGTTGAGATAGTCCTGCAGCGGCACCGTGTCCCCTTGCCTCATGCTTCAGTGCAGTCGGAGCGGTCGCCGCGAAGCCAGGGGCCTCGCGGCGGGAGTTGCTCCCCCCGACGTCAGACTGTCGAGCGGAGTCCCGTGTGCGGAAACGCTCGCCGCCCTCGAGGCTCGGAGGATACATGAGCGTGACGCACCAGGTGCTCTTCGTCTGTGAGGCCAATATATGCCGGTCCGCTCTGATGGAGGCGGTCTTCCTCGCGAGCATGCCTGCGGACCGCTGGCGTGCCGACAGTGCCGGCACCGACGTGCGCGCCGGTGACCGCGGGATGTGCGGCATCTCGGCAGGGGTCGCCGGATGCGATGCACGTTCCCACGCATCGGCGCAGCTCACGCGCGATCGCATCGAGAGCAGCCATCTCGTCGTGACGGCCAGCCGCGCTGTGAGGGGGGAGGCCGCTGCCCTCGCGCCAGGAATGCGGTGGAAGATCTTCACTCTCCGCGAGCTGAACTTCCTGGCAGCGCGGGCCCCGGTGGGGGAGGAGCGGCCTACGCTCGCCGGTGGATCACGGCATGTCGATGCTCTCGAGCGGTACGCGATCCTGCTGCATCGGCGTCGAGGTCTGGAGCCGTCTCCGACCCCGCGATGGTGGCGGCTCGGACGGAAGGGGCGATCCCACTTCTTCGACATCGAGGACGTCCACGGGCGCAAGCTCTCGGTGCACCGCTCCGGGCTTGAGAGCGTCGTCGAGGATGTCCGGGAGCTCGGCGCGCACCTGTCCGAGGCGATCCCGGCCAGGCCGTCATGAGTCCGGAGGCACGTGTCCACTGGGCAGGTCTGTGTAAGATCTGCCCCCATACGGCGCTGGCGGGACGACACATCGTGCGCCTGCGAGGCAGGAGTCGGAATGGCGGCTGAACAGCATGGGGAGCGTCGCTCGCTGAAGTGGATCGCGCTCTGTGTCGCGGTAGTCGTGGCAGGGCTGATCGTGCTCGGCATCACGCTGGGCGGCGAGGGCCCTTCGGCGCCGGTCGCCGAGCCGACGAGTGCTGACTCCGGCTCCGACGGAGGTGGTGCCGGTGGGGGAGACGGGTCGGCGGATCCGTCCGATCCGTCGGCAGACGACGAGCCGACGGAGCCGCCGCGGGACATCGCGATCGATCCGCAGCAGCCGCGGCCCACCGAGTCTCCCGAGCCCGCGCCCGCACAGGCCGACGGCGCCGGTGTCGAGCTCGAGCCTGTCGCTCCGGAGGCCGTCGTCGACACGTCTCGCGGAGCGGAGATCTCCCTGGCGCGACTCGAAGCCGTCCAGGGAGAGGCCAACGTGGGTGGAGAGATCAGCGGGCCGGCGATCCGGGTGTCCGTCGAGATCCGGAACGAGAGCACCGAGCCGATGGACCTCGAATATGTCGTCGTCAACGCGTACTCCGGGCAGGACCGCACCCCGGCGGCCCCGGTCATGCAGCCCGGCGGCGACCCGTTCTCCGGATCGCTGGACCCGGGGGAAGCAGCTGAGGGCGTCTATCTCTTCTCGCTCGAGGAGAGCGCCCGCGAGGACGTCACGATCACCGTCGATCACGGAGCGGGCGAGCCGATCGTCGTC
>CAZHSL010000288.1:0-3928 GCA_964535185.1 uncultured Corynebacterium sp. | reverse complement strand
CGCCGTCGGCCATCGCGGTGATGTTCGTCAGCTGGTCCGCGGCCAGCGCCTTGGTCGGCGAGAGGTACAGCGCCGTCGCCCGCCGCGCCTCGGGCTCGTGCTCCCGCGCCCCGATCGCGGTGAGCACCGGCAGCAGGTAGGCCAGGGACTTCCCGGAGGCGGTGGCGGTGGCGAGCACCACGTCCCGCCCCGCGTGGGCCAGCCGCGCCGCCTGTTCCTGATGGATCCAGGGCGCGGTGATCCCGCGCTGCGCGAGATGCGTCACCAGCCGCGGATCCGTCCACTCGGGGAAGCTGCCCTGCCGGCCCTCCCGCGCAGGCCTGTTCTCCACATGGGTCAGGCAGTCGCGGCGGGTCAGCGGCGCGGTGAGATCGGCGAGGAGCTCCGATGCCCGGCCAGCCCGCATCCTCTGCCGCCTCCCCGCCCCGACCACAGGGCCTGCGCATGTCCTCCACCCGAGCTCCGAAGCCGGCCCGGACGGCTGGGGCACAATCGTAGCCATGTCCACCGACACCCCCATCGCGACCCCGCGGGTCCTGCCCGAGGAGATCGCCGCCCTGCGCGCGGACCTCACGGCGGCCTCCTACCGGACCGAGACGGTCGAGCAGCTGCTGGGCCCGGTCGCCGCCGACGCGCTGCGCCGCGAGAACCCCGTGCCCGCGCTGCGGGTGCTGGAGGCGCGGGAGGAGCCCGCGGCGGTGCTGCTGCGCCTGTTCACGCTCGGTGCGCAGGTGCCGCGCTCCCTCGTCGAGGGCGCACTGCCCGCGCTCGGGGTGGACGGGGCGAGGCGCCTGGGCCTGCTCGAGACCGTCCCCGCCGATCCCTCCCCCGACCCCGCCCGTTCCGACGACGCCGGCGCCGAGGAGAGCGACGGCCCGGTGCGCGCGCAGTTCGACCTCTCCCCCTACTCCGCGAGCGACGACGCCGGGCAGATCGACTGGTGGATCGCCTCGGACCTCTCGGAGCTGGCGACCGGCCGCCCCCTGGGCCCCGAGCACGTCCTCGGCGTGGGCGGCGCCTCCCTCACCCTGGCCCGGATCACCCCGCGCACCCCCGTCGGCCGCGTGCTGGACCTGGGCTGCGGCGGCGGGATCCAGGCCCTGCACGCCTCCCGCCACGCCGAGCACGTGATCGCCACCGACCTCTCCGAACGCGCCCTCGCCGTCGCCGCTTTCAACGCGGCGCTGAACGGGATCGAGATCGAGCTGCGGCAGGGCTCGCTGCTCGAGCCGGTGGCCGGCGAGCGCTTCGACCTCATCGTCTCCAATCCTCCGTTCGTCATCACCCCGCGCGAGGCCGCCGAGGAGACGACCACGTGGACGTACCGCGACGGCGGCCGGGCCGGCGACACCCTGCTGGCCGAGCTGCTGCGCGCCCTGCCCTCCCATCTCGCTCCGGGCGGCAGCGCGGTGATGCTCGGGAACTGGGAGATCACCACCGGGAGCGATTGGGACGCCCACCCCCGCGCCTGGCTGCGGGAGGTCGCCGCCGACGGGGTCGACGCCTGGGTGCTCCAGCGCGAGCAGGAGGACCCTGCGCAGTACGCGGAGACCTGGACGCGCGACGGCGGGGTCACCGACCGCGACCCGGGCTGGGCCGGCCTGGTCAGGGCCTGGCTCGAGGACTTCGAGGGCCGCGACGTGGAGCGGATCGGCTTCGGCTACCTGCTGCTGCGGCGCCCCGCCGACGCCTCGGACGTCCCGGACGCTCCGGCACGTCCCGGCACGCTGCGCACCGAGCAGGTCCCCGGCACCGGCACCGGCACGCTGTCCGTCCACCTCGCCGAGTCGCTGCGTGCGATGGGGACTCTCGCGCAGCTGGACGACGCCGCCCTCGCCGCGGCCCGGCCGGTCCGGGCCGATGACGTGGTCGAGCGCCGCCATCTCACCCCGGGCCAGTGGGATCCGATGCTCATCGAACTGGTGCAGGGCGCCGGCTT
Source organism: uncultured Corynebacterium sp. (assembly GCA_964535185.1). Taxonomy (GTDB): domain Bacteria; phylum Actinomycetota; class Actinomycetes; order Actinomycetales; family Dermabacteraceae; genus Brachybacterium. The sequence goes on along the minus strand of CAZHSL010000288.1, from coordinate 1,989 downwards.
CGCGCGGAGCGTGCGCGCCGACCAGCAGCTGGCCGCCACCGTCGGCGCCCTGGACGGCACCCTCACCCTCGGGCAGGTGGTCGCCGCCGTCTGCGCGCTGACCGATGCGGACGAGGACGAGACCCTCGAGCGGGTGCTGCCGGCCGTGCGCGAGATGATCGTGACCGGGATGGTGACCCTGTGAGCGCCGGGACGTCCGCGCCCCGCGGCGGCCTGGCCCGTCCCCTGCTGTCGCTGCTCGCCGCGGCCGTGAGCGTGCTGGCGATCGTCGGCCTGGCCCGCACCGCCGTCGGCACCGCGAGCGGCCAGCGCGTGGACCAGCTGGTCTCCACGGGGGCGAAGGAGCACCAGGGGCGGCTGTCCCAGTACGCCGAGATGGCGGTGGGGACGGTGAGCCCACCCGTGATCGGCGCGCTGCTCGTGCTCGCGGTGGTGCTGGTGCTGCTGCGCCGCCGCCCGGGCCTGCTGCTGCCGCTGGGCGTGCTCGTGCTCGGCGCGAACCTCACCACCCAGGTGATCAAGCAGGTGCTGGTCACCCGTGAGGTGCTGGGACCGGGCATCGAGGTCACCCCGAACTCCTTCCCCTCCGGTCACACCACGCTCGCCGCGACCGCGATGATCGCGCTGGTGCTCGCGGGCGGCCGGGCCCGGGTGGTACTCGCCCCGCTGGGAGCGGCGTGGACCACGGCCGTCGGCATCGGCACGCTCGTCGTCGGCTGGCACCGTCCCAGCGACGTGATCGGCGCGATCGTCGTCGTCGCCGTGTGGACGTTCCTGATCCTCGCCCTCGACGGGCTGGACACCCGGCGCCGTCGCCGCCGGGCCGCCGACCGCCCGGGCCACGGGCGCCGCCGGCGCGGCATCGGGGCGTCCGCAGCGCAGCCCCCTGCCCGCCACCGCACCTCCGAACGACTGGTCGCGATCCTGCTCGGCCTCGCCGGCGCAGCCGGCCTCGCCTGGGGAGGGATCGGGGTGGCCGACCTGCCGCGCCCGCTGGACCTCCACGACACCGCCCAGCAGCTGCCCGCCTTCCTCGTCACCGCCGCACTGATCGGCGGCGGCACCGCCGCCTGGCTGGCGCTGACGCTCGTGCTGCGCGTGCCGACGTCACACCGGGCACGCCCGGCGGACCGTGTACCGTGAACACTCGCCGAGCGCACAGGACGCGTCCGGTTCATCCAGGACCACGGCACTCGGCCACGGCGGACAGGCCGCGCGACGGCGCGGCGAGGAAGGACACAGCAACGTGACAGGCGGACGGCATCTGGTCATCGTCGAGTCCCCGGCGAAAGCCCGGACCATCGGGCGATACCTCGGCGCGGAGTACGACGTCCGCGCCTCGGTCGGGCACATCCGGGACATCCCGGTGCCCCGTGACCTGCCCGCCGAGATGAAGAAGGGCCCCTACGGGCGCTTCGGCGTCGACGTCGAGAACGGCTTCGACCCCTACTACATCGTCAGCCCCGACAAGAAGAAGACCGTCGCAGAGCTGAAGAAGGCCCTCAAGGAGGCCGACACCCTCTACCTCGCCACCGATGAGGACCGCGAGGGCGAGGCCATCGCCTGGCACCTGCTGGAGACCCTCAAGCCCAAGAAGTCGCTGCCCGTCAAGCGCATGGTCTTCCACGAGATCACGAAGGACGCGATCCGCGCCGCCCTGGACAACACCCGCGACATCGACGCGAGCCTGGTCGACGCGCAGGAGACCCGCCGCATCCTGGACCGCCTGGTGGGCTTCGAGCTCTCCCCGGTGCTGTGGCGCAAGATCAAGCCGTCCCTGTCGGCCGGCCGCGTCCAGTCCGTCGCCACCCGTCTGGTGGTCGAGCGCGAGCGCGAGCGGATGGCCTTCGTCGCCGCCGACTACTGGGACATCACCGGCACCTTCGCCGCACAGGGCGGTGAGGACGGCACGCAGTTCACCGCCAAGATCGCCACCGTCGACGGCGCCCGTGTCGCGACCGGCTCCGACTTCGCCGACGACGGCACCCT
>CAZHSL010000287.1:0-3956 GCA_964535185.1 uncultured Corynebacterium sp. | reverse complement strand
TCTACGAGATCCGCGGGCCGGTGCACGCCCACGCCGCCCGCATGGAGGCCGAGGGCCACCGCATCCTCAAGCTCAACATCGGCAACCCCGCCCCCTTCGGCTTCGAGGCGCCCGACGAGATCCTCGTGGACATGATCCGCACCCTGCCCACCGCGCAGGGCTACTCGGACTCCAAGGGCATCGTCTCGGCGCGGCGCGCGGTCGCGCAGTACTACCAGACCAAGGGCATGCCCGGGATGGAGCTGGACGACATCTACCTCGGCAACGGCGTCTCGGAGCTGATCCAGATGGTGTGCCAGGCGCTCGTGGACGACGGCGACGAGGTGCTCGTCCCCGCCCCGGACTACCCGCTGTGGACCGCCTCGATCGCGCTCGCCGGGGGCCGGGCGGTGCACTACCGCTGCGATGAGGAGCAGCAGTGGTGGCCCGACGTCTCGGACATCGCGGACAAGGTCACCGAGCGCACCAAGGCCATCGTGGTCATCAACCCCAACAACCCCACGGGCGCGGTGTACCCCGATCACGTGCTGCGCGAGATCGTCGAGGTCGCCCGCAAGCACGGGCTGATGATCCTGGCCGACGAGATCTACGACAAGATCCTCTACGACGACGCGGTTCACACCCACATCGCCGAGCTCGCCCCCGACCTGCTGACCATCACCTTCAACGGCCTGTCCAAGGCCTATCGGGTGGCCGGGTTCCGGGCCGGCTGGATGGCGCTGTACGGGCCGAAGGATCATGCGACGAGCTTCATCGAGGGGCTCGACGTGCTCTCGAACATGCGTCTGTGCCCCAACGTGCCCGCCCAGCACGTGGTGGCCACGGCGCTCGGCGGCAAGCAGAGCGTGCAGGAGCTGCTGCTGCCGGGAGGGCGGCTGCGCGAGCAGCGGGACGTCGCCTACGAGGGGCTCAGTGCGATCGACGGGGTCAGCGTCGTCAAGGCGAGCGGGGCGCTGTACATGTTCCCCCGCATCGACCGCGAGATGTATCGGATCGACGACGACGAGCAGTTCGCCTATGACCTCCTGCGTTCCAAGAAGCTGCTGGTCAACCACGGCACGGGGTTCAACTATCCCGCGCCGGACCACCTGCGACTGGTGACGCTCCCGCCCGTCGACCTGCTGGCCGACGCCGTGGACCGCATCGCCGACCACCTCGCCTCGATCCGCCGCTGAGCGGCGCCCCGGCTCAGAGGGCCAGGCCCGCCAGCAGGGCGAGGACCGCGAGCAGCGGGAGCGTGCCCTGCTTCAGGGCCGCCGCGCGGTGCGCGGGGGAGGACAGCAGCAGCACGAGCGCCGCGGCGAGCATGCTGCCGGTGCCCGCGAGGGCGAGCGTCGCCCCGACCGCCGTCGTGCCCGCGAGCAGGAGCGCGGCGCCGAGCGCCGCGAGCACCGCGAGGAACAGGTTGTAGAAGCCCTGGTTGAAGGCCATCGCGCGGGTGGCCGCGATCTCCTGCGAGGTCTGCGCGCCGAAGACCGACTGGGCGCGCGGGGTGCCCCAGAGCAGGGACTCCAGGGCGAAGATCAGCACGTGCAGCGCAGCCGCTGCCAGGGCGAGAACGGATCCGAGGATGAGCACGGGAGCCTCCGGGGGTGCAGAGAGATGGTTCGCGGGGTAGTTCTGAAGTGACTGTTCCAGTATAGTGGTACGGCCAGCGACGAGAACACCGGGAGGGATCATGGGTCGACCCGCCGCCTTCGACCGCGCCGAGGCAGTGCGCGCGGCGCGCGATGTGTTCTGGAGCGAAGGCTACGAGACCGCCTCCATGGCCTCGCTCCAGCAGGCTACGGGCCTCAGCGCGAGCAGCGTCTACCACGCCTTCGGTTCCAAGCGAGGGCTGTTCGACGCCGCCGTCGAGGACTACCTCGACCAGGTGGTGCGTCCCGGTCTCGCTCCGCTGAGCGGTCCCGAGGTCGCTCCCGATGCCCTCGTCGCCTACTTCCGAGCGGCCCGCGAGCGCTTCGCGGACCCGTCCGGCCGCACCGTCGTCGACGGCTGCCTGCTGGTGAACACCGCCTGCGCCGGGATCGCCCGGGACGGCGGGGTCGCCGAGGTGGTGCGCGCCTACCGTGCCGAGCTGCGCGCCGCGTTCACCCGTGGCGCGACGGCCCGGGACCCCCACCAGGCGGTCGCGGAGCGCGAGCGCCTGGTGGAGACCTGCATCTCGCTGCTGATCAGCGCGCTGGCCATGACCCGGGTGGACACCGGGGCGGCGCTCGCCGCCCTCGATGCCGCCCTCTCCCATCTCGAGAACGAGGACACCCCATGAAGCCCCTGTACACCACCGAGGCCCTCGCCACCGGCGGCGGCCGTGACGGACGCGTCGACGTCGTCGACTCCTCCCTCTCCCTGGATCTCGCGATCCCCGCGGCCATGGGCGGCAGCGGTGCGGGCGCCAACCCCGAGCAGCTCTTCGCCGCCGGGTACGCGGCCTGCTTCCACTCCGCGCTGCTGAGCGTCGCACGCGGGCGGAAGATCTCGATCGACGGATCGAGCGTGGGTGCCCGGGTGGCCATCGGCTCCGAGGGGTCCGGCGCCTTCTCCCTCGCCGTGGAGCTCGAGGTGGTCCTGCCCGAGATCGACCACGACACCGCCCAGGCCCTCGCCGATGCCGCCCATCAGGTGTGCCCCTACTCGAACGCCACCCGGGGCAACATCCCGGTGACCGTCACCGTCTCCGACGACTGAGCTCGCCCCGAGCACGAGGGCCCCGACGGGAGCGATCCCGACGGGGCCCTCTTCTCCTCGCCCACCTCAGGGGCGCAGCAGGACCTTGCCCTGACGGCCTGCCGTGAGGGTGGCCGCCACGGCGTCGGCGACCTCGTCGAGACCGAAGGTGCCGGCGGTGGGCAGCGTGACCTCGCCCGCCAGCAGGCGGGTGATGATCTCGCCGATGAGGCGCCGACGGGTCCCGGTGCTCATCGAGGCGGAGACCTGCGCGCCCCAGAAGCCCTCGACCCTCAGGTCGCGGAAGATGATCGGGCCGGAGGGGAGCGACATCGTGGTGCCGCCCATCGCGCCGAACACGACCAGGCGTCCGCCCCGGCCCAGCAGGGACAGCACCTGGGCCGCGGCCTCGCCACCCACGGAATCCAGCCCGGCCGCGACGTGCGCCTCGCCGATCAGCGCGCGGGCCTGCTCCTCCCAGTCCTCCTGGTCAGTGGCGACCACATCGCCGATGCCCTGCGCGGCGAGCTCCTCGATCCCGCTGCTGCGGCGCACCAGGCTGATCACGCGCAGGTCGCGGGCGCGGGCGAACTGGGCGACGAGTCGGCCGACGGCCCCCGTCGCCGCGTTCTGCACGAGCACCTCGCCCGGGGCGAGGTCCAGGTGCTCGAGCAGGGAGAGGGCGCTGAAGGGCATGGCGACCAGCTGCGCGGCGGCCTCGTCGGGCAGCTCGGCCGGCAGCGGGAGGAGGGAGGCGGCGGGCGCGAGGAACAGCTCGGCCCAGGTGCCCGGCGTCGCGGTGGCGGCCACGCGGTCCCCGACGGCGAGGGAGTCGACGCCCTCGCCGAGCTGCTCGACGACGGCCACGGCCTCGCTGCCCGGGACGGCGGGGATCTCGGGGCGCACGCCGTAGGTGCCACGGATCGTCCACAGGTCGTGGTGGTGGATCGGGCTGAGCGTGAGCCGCAGCAGCACCTCGCCGGCAGCGGGGGACGGCGCGTCGACCTCGAGGGTCGTCAGGACGTCGGCGGGCTCGCCGAAGTGGTCGTAGGACACGCTGCGCATGAGGGGGCCTCTCGATAGCGGAATGTCCGCTCCACAATAGTGGATGCGCACGGTGCCGCGAGGCCCGCTGTGAGCAGGACGACGACGAGCGGGGACCGGGCCGGCAGGCGGCGCGGTCCCCGCTCGTGGGGTGAGGTGGGGCTGGTCTCAGGCGGGGGAGGGCTGGTTGACCGCGTCGCGGGAGACGCGGACCATCTCCTCGCGCTCGACCACCTTGATGCGGG
>CAZHSL010000286.1:0-3958 GCA_964535185.1 uncultured Corynebacterium sp. | reverse complement strand
TTCAGGGCGGTCATGGTCTCGATCGCCGCGGCGGACACCTCCCCGGTGGCCTTCATCCGGTTGTTCAGCAGCCCCACCCCGAGCGGCTTGGTGAGGGTGAGCGGCAGGCCGGGCCGGGCGGCGTCGTTACGCAGCAGACGGTCCGCGGGCGCGGTGCCCGTGACCGCCATGCCGTACTTCGGCTCGGGGTCGTCGACCGAATGCCCGCCGATCACCGGCACGCCCGCCTCCTGCGCGATCGCCAGCCCGCCGGCGAGGACCTCCTGCAGCAGCTCGTAGGGGAGCACCTCGCGCGGCCAGCCCACCAGGTTGATCGCCACCACCGGGTCGCCGCCCATCGCGTAGATGTCGGACAGGGCGTTCGCGGCGGCGATGCGGCCCCAGTCGTAGGCGTCGTCGACCACGGGGGTGAAGAAGTCCGCGGTGGAGAGGACGGCGGTGGCCCCGTCGGGCCCGCCGATCCGCACCGCCGCGGCGTCGTCGCCGTCCTCGAGCCCCACGATCACCTGTTCGTACTGCTGCCCGGAGAGCGCCGAGACGACCTCCTCGAGCTCGCCGGCCGGGATCTTCGAGGCGCAGCCGCCGCCGTGCGCCATGGTGGTCAGCCGGATCGAGGGCCGGGTCAGGGGACGGATCGAGGGCTCTCTCATGGCTCGAGCCTAGGCCGCGGGGCGCCCCGGTGCGAGGACCGGTCGTCGCAGGTCCGCGGTGATAGCTTGGGCGGCGGAGGCGTACGTGTCCTGGTGGGCGCCCCGGTCTTCAAAACCGGTGAGACCGAGCATCTCGGTCTGGCGGGTTCGATTCCCGTCCGCCTCCGCCAGCCATCCGCCGTGCCCCGCGGCGAACAGCCGCCGTCGGCCCCAGGAGGTCCCGTGCCCGCCCAGCCCGGCCCGGAGAGCTCGGACCCGCGCCGCCGCATCCCGCGCACCGACCACCTGCTGGCCCTGCCCCAGGTCGCCGCCGCGCGGGCCGTCATGAGCGAGCGCGTGGTGCGGGACGTCGTCCGCGCCGTGCAGGACCGGGCCCGGGCCGGGCAGATCCCGCCCGAGCAGGTGCAGGCCGAGGTCCTCGCCGCCCTCGGGGACCGCCCCGCCGCCTCGCTGCGCCCGGTGCTGAACGCCACCGGCGTCATCGTCCACACCAACCTCGGCCGCGCCTCCCTGTCCCCGGCCGCCCGGGAGGCCCTCGCCGAGGCCGCCGGGTACACCGACGTCGAGTTCGACCTGGCCACGGGCACACGCTCACGTCGCGGCGCCGGGGCCCGGTCCGCACTGCTCGCCGCCTGCCCGCCGGCGGAGGACGCCCTGGTGGTCAACAACGGCGCCGCCGCCCTGGTGCTGGCCACCACGGCGCTCGCCGGCACCGAGGAGGTGGTGCTCAGCCGCGGGGAGATGATCGAGATCGGCGCCGGCTTCCGCCTGCCCGACCTCATCGCCTCCACCGGTGCGCGACTGCGCGAGGTGGGCACCACCAACCGCACCCACCTCGCCGACTACACCGACGCCCTCACCCCCGCCACCGGCTGCGTGCTGCGCATCCACACCAGCAACTACCGCGTGATCGGTTTCACCGGGGCGGCACCGCTGGCCGAGCTCGCCGGACCCTGCCGGGAGGCGGGCGTCCCGCTGATCGCGGATCTCGGCAGCGGACTGCTGCGAACCGAACCGCTGCTGCCGGAGGAGCCCGATGCCGCCACGGCCCTGCGCGACGGGGCGGATCTGGTCATCGCCAGCGGTGACAAGCTGCTCGGCGGGCCCCAGGCCGGGATCCTGCTGGGCCGGTCCGAGCTCATCGCGCGCCTGGCCCGCCACCCCCTGGCGCGCGCGGTGCGTGCCGACAAGCTCACCCTCGCCGCCCTCGAGGCCACTCTCACCGGTCCCGTGCCCCCCGTGCTCGAGGCGCTGCGCACCGATCCCGTCGCCCTGCGCGAGCGCACCGCGCGGCTCGCCCAGCGGCTCGGCGGCCGCCTGGTCCCGCACGACGGCCGCGTCGGGGGCGGGGGAGGGGCCGAGGTGCCGCTGCCCGGCTGGGCGGTCGCGCTCGAGGAAGAGCTCGCGCCCCCGCTGCGCACCGGCGAGCCCGCGGTGGTCGCCACCGTGCGCGACGGCGACTGCCTGCTGGACCTGCGCTGCGTCCCCGCCGAAGAGGACGAGACCCTGGTCCGGGCCGTCGCCGCCGCCCGCGGCGTGCCGGAGCTGCAGCGGCGATGAAGCAGGTCATCGCCACCGCCGGACACGTCGATCACGGCAAGTCCACCCTGGTCCGGGCCCTCACCGGGATCGAGCCGGACCGCTGGGCCGAGGAGCGACGGCGCGGCCTGACCATCGACCTCGGCTTCGCCTGGACCACCCTGCCCTCGGGTCACGAAGTGTCCTTCGTGGACGTCCCCGGTCATGAGCGCTTCCTGGGCAACATGCTCGCCGGGCTCGGCCCCGCCCCCATCGTGTGCTTCGTCGTCGCGGCCGATGAGGGCTGGCAGGCGCAGTCCGGCGACCATCGCGATGCGCTCGCGGCGCTCGGCATCGACCAGGGCCTGCTCGTCATCACCCGGAGGGACCTCGCCCCGGACCGGGTGGAGCAGGTCCTCGCCGAGGCCCGCGCCGAATTGTCGGGGACCGGCCTGGAGCATGCCCCCGCCGTGGCCGTCTCCGCCCTCGGCGGGGAGGGGATCCAGGAGCTGCGGCGGGTGCTGGACGGGGTGGTCACCGCCTCCCGACGACCCGACCCCGATCAGCGGGTGCGGCTGTGGGTGGACCGCGCCTTCAGCGTCGACGGGGCGGGCACCGTCGTCACCGGCACCCTCAGCGGCGGCACCCTGCACGCCGGGCAGAGGCTCGAGCTGATCGGCGCCGACGGGAGTCGACAGGTCACGGTGCGCGGCCTGCACACCCGCGGGCGGGCCGTGCAGCGGCTGGGCCCCTCCACCCGCGCCGCCGTGAACCTCCGCGCCGTGGACGCGGACTCCGTGACGCGCGGCGACGCCCTGCTCACGCCGGAGTCGTGGCCGATGGCGGATCTGCTGGACGTGCGGGCGACCTCGCCGGGCGCCTTCGCCGACGCACCGGCGCAGAGCGTCGTCCACCTCGGCACCGCCGCGGTGCCCGCCCGGGTGCGTCCGCTCGGCCCCGATCACGCCCGACTCTCCCTGAGCCGCCCCCTCCCCGTGAGCGCCGGCGACCGGATCGTGCTGCGCGGCAGCGGGGACCGGCTGGTCCGCACCGGCGCCCTGGTGCTCGACGTCGACCCTCCGGCGCTCACCCGCCGCGGGGACGCCGCGCGCCGAGCCGCCGAGCTCACCGCGGCCGGACCCGCCGGGGACATCACCCGCGAGGTCGCCCGACGCGGCGCGGTGCCGGCCGCGCAGCTGGCGCGGCAGGGGATCACCGTCCCCGAGACGCTGCCCGATGGGGTGCGTCGCGTCGGGTCGCTGCTGGTCGACGAGGCCGCGCTCACCGCGTGGTCGACGCGGCTGCGCGAGGCGGTCACCGCCGAGCACGACCGCCGCCCCCTCTCCGCGGGACTGCCGCGCAAGGCGGCCCTCGACGCGGTCGGCGCCCGCCCGGAGCTGCTGTCCGAGCTCCTGGTCCGCGCCGCTCTCGTCGAGCGGGACGGCCGGCTCCAGGACCCGCGCCGCAGCGCCGGCCTGGGCACGGCCGAACCGGCGATCGCGGCCCTGGAGCGGCGCCTGGGCAGCACACCCTTCGCGGCACCCGAAGCGGACGATCTGGCCGCGCTCGGACTGGGCGCGGGCGAGCTCGCCGCCGCGGCCCGGCTCGACCGGGTGCTCCGCCTGCCGGGGGAGGTGATCCTGCTGCCCACCGCGCCCGCGCTGGCCATGCGGGAGCTGGCCGGCCTCGAGCAGCCCTTCACCACCTCGCAGGCACGGCAGGCGCTGGGCACCAGCCGCCGGGTGGTGATCCCGCTGCTCGAGCATCTCGACGCCCGGGGCTGGACCCGC
>CAZHSL010000285.1:0-3972 GCA_964535185.1 uncultured Corynebacterium sp. | reverse complement strand
TCACAACCGATAGTCAGTCGTCGCACGGTCAACACTGGCGTGGTGGCGTTAAAGCAAGCACGCCCGTAACTTGTCGACCGAGACCGCGGCGCGAGGCAGGTAGGTCCGCAGCGCCTTGAACGCGGCCGAGGGATCGATCGCAACAATCTCGATCCGCTCCCGCCACACCTCGGCACGCTGGGCGAGCCAGTCCCCGACGGCCCTGGAGTCCCGGCCGTCGACGATGCCCAGGACCTGTCCGGTGGCCAGGTCGACCAGCGTCGTCATCCACGGCTCGAACCTTCTCCAAGCGCCCTCGTCGGCGCGGAACCAGCGCACTGACCGGTAGCGGTGCTCATCGACCCCCAGACGCCTGACCCGCCTCTCGTCGACCTCAGGCAGGACCCTTGCGGCGGCGCTGAGGGCGGCCTGGACCAGCCACCACGAGACGCCGTGGGCCCGGGCCACCTCGGACGCTGCTCGGCCGGAGCTGATCACGGCCGAGACGACCTGGTCCCGTAGCCGGGTCGTCGAGCGTGCGTACCGGGAAGAGCCCATTGACACCCATCCGGCCCGGATGCCTCACAGTTGACGCACTCTCCGGTACACCCGTACAGTACTGCCCATACATCCGTATTGGAGATCGTCATGGCTCGCCTCATCGAACTCGTGGGACTGCTCGCACCGGTCGCGGGCATCGCACTCCTGCTCGTCCACCGTCGCCGCTCGCGGGCAGCCTTCGCCTGGGGGATGTTCGGCTGCCTGCTGGGCCTGATCGCTTCGGGCATCGGTCTCGGCCAGCTGCGTTGGAGCCTCCTCGCCGCCGTTCGGGCGGACTCCGGCACCGCCGGGGTCATGGACTCTCTGGAGACCTGGACGCTGCTCCGCTTCGGCCTGATGCTGCTGGCCGGCGCGATCCTGGTGATCGCCTCCCTGGTGGACCGTCGGGGACGACGGCCGACCGGCTGGATCATCGGCGGGGCGGCGGTGATGGCGGCCGGGATCGGTCTGCAGCTGGTCGGGGTCGAGCTGGGAGCGGAACACGAGCGGCTGGTCCGGATCCTGCTGGTCCTGCGCGAGATCGTCCAGGCCGGCCTGCTCGGCGCCGGCTTCCTGGTGCTCTGCGCGGCCGCCGTGTCGCATCGTCCGGGGGCAGGCGGCCGCCGAGAGCCCACCGACCAGCTGCGCAGTGCGGGCGCCGCCGCCTGGCGGTTCTATCGGGAGTCCCGGCGATGACCGCGCACGCCGCGAGCTCTCCTCGGTCGGCGCTGGTCGCGACCATGATCGCCGTGGTCGCCGAGCAGGGGTTCGAAGGGTTGACGGTGCGGGCGGTCGCTGCCCGGGCGGGCGTCTCCCCCGGGTCGGTGCAGCATCATTTCCCGTCGAAGTCCGCGATGCTCGACGCGGCACTGGACGCGATCGCCCAGGCCGCCGCCGCGCGCGGCGGCGAGCTCGAGGCGATCGCGGATCCCTCCCAGCGCCTGCACGCCCTGGTCGACCTGCTGGTACCCGACGGCGCCGATCACGCCGCCACCCGGGTCTGGCTCGCAGTCGCCGCCCGGGCCGGCATCGACCCCTCCACCCAGGAGAGCTACCGACGGCTCTGGGCGAGCTTGCGGGACCAGGTGCGATTGCTGATCGCCGCCGCGAGCGGTCGCCTCGAGGGCGCCCAGGAGGCGAGCGCGGAGCTGATCGCGCTGGTCGACGGCCTGGCACTGTCGGTCGTGGCCGAAGGACAGGAGCCCGAGGTCGCCCGTCGGCTCGTCCATCGCCGCGTCGACGCCCTGATCGCGCCGACGAGCTGAGCGCGCACCCGGGCCGCGTGCTGCGCGGGTCACTCCGTCCCGTCGGCCGCCGGGATCGATCCGATCAGCCGGTCCACGGTGCCGCGGAAGGCGGCGTCCATGTCGACGGGGGCGGCGGTCAGCATGCCCTGCACGGCTCGCGCCAGGTGCGGCAGCTCGGGATCCTCGGCGATCCTGCGCAGGTGATCGACCCGGGCGGCGGCGTCAGCCGGGTCGCGGGCGGGCGGTCCGGGCCGCTCGTTGATGGCGAAGGTGGCCACGGAGGAGCTGAAGTGGGCGATGAACTCCATCGTCTCGCCCAGATCCAGAGAGGTCGGTTCCAGCACCGCCAGGAGCGTGTCCATGTAGATCTGGGTGCACGGCCCCCAGGTCGCCTCGGTCAGCAGCCCCAGCGCCCACGGGTGACGGCGGTGGACCGGTCGAGCCCGCCCGGCGATCAGATGCAGGTCCGCGCTCCAGGAATCAGCACGCGACACTTCAACTCCAATTGTTCGACGAGCGGAGTCCACATCCAGCCTCCGACTCCACCACCGTGAAGCAAAAGAACTGTGGATTGTCCGGCGCCGCCCATTTCGACATGCAGCCCTGATCCCTCACTCGTCACGGAAGAACTCCATCGACGTTCGAGACCTCACCGATCAGCGCGTCGCACGTTGAAGCGGAACTCCACCGGGTTCCCGCGCGGAGAACCATCTCGCGTCCCACTGCTACCCGTCGACGATCGGGACGGGGTCGAAGGATGGCGAAGGATCGGAGCTGAGCCTCCCGTAGGTGTCCACGTCGATCCGCTGCCCGCCCACGAGGAACTTCGCCCGCTCGGTTCCCTCTTTCACGAACCCAGCGCTCCTCGCCACCGCTCCGGATGCGGGGTTGTTCACCCGATGACCGAGCTCCAGGCGCTCCAGCCCACGTGTGGTCAGGGCCCACTGCGCGATGGTGGACGCAGCCGCCGAGGTCCATCCGCGTCCGCGGGCGGTATCCGTCATCCAGTACCAGAACCAGCCGCTGCGGTTCTCGTCGTCGACGCTCACGCACACCAGGCCGACCGGTGCATCGTCCGCGACGATCACCCAGGCTTCGTGCGGCGAGTCCGGCTCCGTCAACCTGCTCACATAGTGCTCCGCCTCGGTGAGCGTCGATACGTCGCCCTGGCGTGCCATGTCGGGGTTGGACCTGAAGGCGGAGAGAACGGCGGGAGCATCAGCACGACGAAGTCGGCGCAATGCCGGGGACGCAGCACTCAAGCGACGCTCCACGGAGTGATCGCGGCGACCCGCTCTCCCGCGAGATTCTCGCCGTCGAAGCTCATCCGGATCAGCCTCCGTGAGCCCCTTGTGAGCCAGGGCCCGGATCGAATGATGCCTCACTCGTCGACCGCCCATGGATTGACCAGCTCGACGCCGGTGTGCGCGAAGTCCTTCAGGTTGCGCGTCGCACAGGCGGCTCCGTGCGCCAGACAGATCGCGGCGATCTGCGCATCGGCGGTGCTGATCGGGGCACCTGCGGCCCACCGTGCCGCGAGCACGTCAGCATAGCTGTCGGCCGCCGCGTCATCGAACGGCAGCACAGCACGACTGCCCCGGTACGGGGCGAGCGCTATGTCGATGCGGCCGGTCAGCTCATCCCTGCGCCGACCGTCCGGCAGCCGTCGCACACCAGCCAACAGCTCCGCGAGCGTGACGGACGTGATCGCGACATCACCCGCCAGAGAGGCGAGCCAGTCCACCACGCGCGGTTCCGGCGACGGCCGGAAGATCTCCGAGATGACGTTCGTGTCGACAACGATCACTCGAAGTCCACCGCCTGCGCGACGTCATTGCGGACCGGGATCGGCAGATCGTCGATACCGCCGACGTCCCGCGCCGCGGCCAGCAGAGCGATTCCGATGTGCGGCCTCCGGGCAGCCTTGGTGAGGATCGCGCGAACCTCGGCCTCCATGGACCGGCCGTGCTCCTTCGCCTGCGCGGCGAGCTGCTGTTTCACGGCGTCGTCCAGACCGCGAACGATGATGGTTGACATCAGCGACCACCTCCTCTGCTATCAACGATGATAGCGCCGCGCACGCAACCTCGCCAGAAGGGAGGACTCCCAGCACGACTCCGCCCTGACCGCCTCATCACTAAGTGGCCGGGGCGATGTCCGGATCAAGGATCGACAGCGCCGGTCACACGTTGAACCGGAACTCCAC
>CAZHSL010000284.1:0-3997 GCA_964535185.1 uncultured Corynebacterium sp. | reverse complement strand
ACCCCGGCGCGGCGCCGAGAGCCGCGGCTCTCACGGCCTCATCCACAGGACCCGTCGCGGGCTCGCGGCCCGTCTCCCGCCGCGCATACAGTGGCCATCATGAGCAACTCCCCCGCCGCCGATCCGATCTCCGCGCTGCGCGAGGGCGGCCCCGGGCAGGCGGACCGGGCGCTCGAGGTCCTCTCGACGGTCTTCGGCTACGACTCCTTCCGCGGGGACCAGGCCGCGATCATCGACCAGGTCGCCTCGGGCGGCGATGCGGTGGTGCTGATGCCCACCGGCGGCGGCAAGTCGCTGTGCTACCAGATCCCCTCCCTGCTGCGCGCGGGCACCGGGATCATCGTCTCCCCGCTGATCGCGCTGATGGCGGACCAGGTCGCGGCGCTCGAGGGGATCGGCATCCGTGCCGCCTACCTCAACTCCACGCTCGAGCGTCACGAGGCCCAGGCGGTCGAGCAGCAGCTGCTGGCCGGTGAGCTGGACCTGCTGTACATGGCGCCGGAGCGTCTGGTGCTCCCCCGCACCCTGGATCTGCTGCGCCGTGCCGAGCTGGCGCTGTTCGCGATCGACGAGGCCCACTGCGTCTCCCAGTGGGGGCACGACTTCCGTCCCGACTACCTGGGGCTCTCGGTGCTCGCCGAGGCCTTCCCGCAGGTGCCGCGGATCGCGCTGACCGCGACCGCCACCGAGGCCACGCACCGTGAGCTCACCGAGCGGCTGCGGATGCAGGAGGCGGAGCACTTCGTGGCGAGCTTCGACCGCCCCAACATCCAGTACCGCATCGAGCCCAAGGCCTCCCCGCGCGAGCAGCTGCTGAAGCTGATCACCTCCGAGCACGAGGGCGAGTCCGGGATCGTCTACTGCCTCTCGCGACGCAGCGTCGAGCAGACCGCCGAGGCCCTCGTGGCGCGCGGCATCCCCGCCCTGCCTTACCACGCGGGCCTCGACGCGGCCGTGCGGCAGGACCACCAGGAACGGTTCCTGCGGGCCGACGGCCTGATCATCGTCGCCACGATCGCCTTCGGGATGGGCATCGACAAGCCCGACGTCCGCTTCGTCGCGCACCTGGACCTGCCCAAATCGATCGAGGGATACTACCAGGAGACCGGACGCGCCGGCCGTGACGGGCAGCCCTCGACCGCATGGATGGCCTACGGCCTGGGGGACGTGGTCAACCAGCGCAGGTTCATCGACACCGGTGAGGGCTCCGAGCAGTTCAAGCGCAACGCCCGCTCCCATCTCGACGCGATGCTGGCGCTGTGCGAGACCGTCACCTGCCGCCGTGTGCAGCTGCTGCGCTACTTCGGGCAGGACGCGGACTTCACGGCCTGCGGCAACTGCGACACCTGCCTGTCCCCTCCGCAGACGTGGGACGCCACGGTCGCGGCGCAGAAGCTGCTGTCGGCGCTGATCCGCCTGGACCGCGAGCGGGGCCAGAAGTTCGGCTCGGGGCAGGTGATCGACGTGCTGCTGGGCAGGGAGAACGAGCGTTCGCTCCAGTCGCGCCACCACGAACTCAGCGTGTGGGGCATCGGCGAGGAGCTCTCCGAGAAGCAGTGGCGCACCGCGATCCGGCAGCTGCTGGCCCGCGGCATCATCGAGGCCGAGGGCGACTACGGCGTGCTCGTGCCGGGCCCGCAGGCCGGCCCGGTGCTGCGCAGCGAGGCCGCCGTGGAGCTGGCCCTCGACCGCGCCCCTCAGCGCTCCGCCCGCGGGAGCGGCCGACGGGCCGCCGGTGCGTCCCGCGCCGCCGAGAGCCTCGAGCCGGCGCAGCGGGAGCGCTTCGAGGCCCTGCGCGCCTGGCGCACCTCGGTCGCGAAGGAGAAGCAGATCCCGCCGTACATGGTGTTCTCCGACGCGACCCTGGTCGGGATCGTCGAGGCCCGGCCGGAGACCGTCGCCCAGCTCGGCGAGGTCAGCGGCGTGGGCGCGAAGAAGCTCGCCGAGTACGGGGAGGCCGTGCTCGAGGCGCTGCCGGCCCCGGCATGAGCTCCTCACCGCCGGAACCGGACCATGAGCGCTTCACCCCGCCGCCGGCGGAACCGGTCTCACGACGGGAAGCGCGCTCGAACGTGTTCCTCGCCGCCGTGCTGAGCGGGGTGGGATGCCTGCTCGTGCTGCTGGTCGTGCTCGCCGTCGTGGCCCTCTCCTCCGCGCACACGCACGCCGTCTCCTGCGGGCTCCCGCTCATCGTGAGCTGAGCGCACGCACCGCATGGCGCACAGTCGCTGGGGCAGACTGTGCCCATGACGATCCCGCAGGACCCCTGGGTGCGCGGCACCTGCCCCCGCTGCGGCAGCGAGGGAGTGCTCCACCACGTGATCGGCATGCCGGTGCTCGAGCTCTACGAGTCCTCCCCTCCCTGGGTGCTCTGGGACGGATGCGTCGGGACGGGCCCCGAACGCGAGTGCGGCGACTGCGGGCACGAGTGGTGGCCGGACGAGGTCGGCTTCGCCGAGGAGCCGGAGCCGTGGGTCGACGGCCTCACCGGGCAGGAGGATCCCGTCGATCCCGCGCCCCTGCGCGTGGTGGGCGCGGTGATCGTGCGCGACGGTCAGGTCCTCGCCGCCCGTCGCGCACCCGGACGGAGCGCCGCCGGGCTGTGGGAGTTCCCGGGCGGGAAGATCGAGCCGGGCGAGTCCCCGCAGCAGGCGCTGACCCGGGAGCTGCGCGAGGAGCTGGGGATCGAGGTCGAGGTCGGATGGCTGATCGGCCGCGGCGAAGCCGATCTCGGCGACCGCGCCCTGCACCTGGACTGCTACTGGGCTCGGCTGTGCGGTGCGGAGCCCGCCGGCAGCACGGACCACGATCTGCTGGAGTGGGCGGAGCGCGCGGACCTGGCCGGGCGGGATTGGGCCGGCCCCGACGTGCCGATCGTGGAGTCGATCGTAGCCGGGGCCGTACCGCGGTTCCGCGGGGTCTGAGCCGGGTCAGCCCACTCCGTCGGGGAAGTCCGCCGGCTCACCGGGCTGGGCGCCCTCGGTGAGGTCGATCCCGTAGTCCGCCGCGAAGCGCAGCTCGGTCCCGGCATAGACGCCCTTGACGCTCTCGTCGAGGCGGAACACCCGTGCTCCGCGCAGGTGATGATCCTCGGCGCCGCCCAGGCCGTAAGGGCCGAAACCGGTCCCCGGTGCGTAACCGAGCTGGATGCCGTAGTAGTCGCCCACATAGGTGTTGATGTGGTCGTGGCCCACGAACAGGCCCTTGATGTCACCGCGCTGCAGCATCGCCGCGAACATGCCGGAGTTGAACGGACCGGTGCACTCCGCCTCGTTCCGCAGCCCCTCGAGGGAGTGCTTCTCGACGGCCCGGGCGTGGTCCGCCTCGGTGCGCCCGTCGACGCTCGCGAACCACATGAAGCGGTGCTCCCACAGGGCGATGTGCTGGAACACGAGGCCGGGGACCAGCGCCCGGTTCGCCTTCTCCAGGCGGGCCGAGGCCTCCAGGTACCACTGCACCTGGTCGGGGCGCAGCCAGTCCCAGTCGGGATAGCCCTCGAAGTCCTGGCCGGCGATCTGCTCCGGGGCGTAGCGGCCGGAGTCGATCAGCCACAGCGCGAAGGCGTCCCTCGGCGCGGAGGCCGAGCGCACCGTGAGCACCTGGTTCCCGGTGCCGGTGATGCCGTCGGCCCCGGCGGTGTTCACGTTGTGGGCGTACTGCCTGACGAAGTCGATGTAGGCCGCCTCGTCCAGGCCGGTGCGGGCGGTGGAGTCCTCGTCGTGGTTGCCGAAGGTCAGGGCCCAGGCGATGCCGCGGTCCTCCATCGGCCGCACCACGTTGTTCAGCGCCTGCTTCGCCTCCAGGGCGGTGCGGGGGGAGCCGTCGATGACGTCGCCGTTGAGGAGGACGACGTCGGGCCGGACGTCATCGAGCACCGCTTCCTGCAGTGCGATCGTGCGACGGTCGGTGCGCGGACCGTCCTGGGTGTCGTTGAACTGGACGACGGTGAAGGTGCCGTCCTCACGGAATCCCAGCTCACCGCGCACGATGCCGTCCT
>CAZHSL010000283.1:0-4001 GCA_964535185.1 uncultured Corynebacterium sp. | reverse complement strand
CACCCTGCCGCACCTCGCCGTCGGGGCGCAGGCGCCGATGCTGCCGGGCATGAGCGATGCGGAGCTCGCGACCGCCGACGCCTGGGCCACCGGCATCACGCTGGACGAGCACCCGATGGCGCTGGTGCGCGCACAGCTCACGGCGGACGGGGTGCTCTCGATCGCCGGGACCCGCGAGGCCGACGACTCCACCCGGATCCGCGTGGCCGGGGTGATCACCCATCGGCAGCGCCCGGCCACCGCCGGGAACGTCACCTTCCTCAGCCTCGAGGACGAGAGCGGGATCCTCAACGTGGTCTGCTCGCAGGGGTTCTGGGTGCGGCACCGGGCGCTGCTGCGCACGGCCCGGGCGATCGTGCTGCGCGGCATCGTGGAGAACCGCACCGGTGCGGTGAACCTGGTCGCCGACGACGTGACGCCCCTGGACCTGGCCGCGGCGGGCCGGTCCAGGGACTTCCGGTGAGCCGGGCGCTCAGGCCATCGCCGGGACCGGCCGGGCCCCCACGTGCTCGGAGCGGTCCGCCAGCCGCGCACGGCGCGAGGCCACGAGCGTCAGCACCAGGGAGACGGCCGCCCAGGCGAGGATCGCCAGCAGAGTGCTGCCCGTGCTCACCAGCGTGCCGCCGAGCGCGGCGTGCACCAGCCCCTGCGTGACGATCGACAGCGGCATCAGGGAGCTGAGCGACTGCAGCAGCCCCGGCGCGGTCCCCACCGGCAGGATCCCCACCAGCGTCACCACCTGCAGCACCATCAGCACGATCGAGGCGATGCGCCCGACGCGGGCACCGAGCACCGTCAGCAGCGCCTGGTGCAGGGCCGCGAACATCACCGCACCGGCCAGGGTCACCGCGCCCACCCCGAGCGGGGAGACCGGCGCGATGCCGATGGCGGTGAGCACCGCCAGCACCGCGACGGTCTGCACCACGGAGATCAGCAGCGCCGGGGCCAGGGATCGCAGCACCACCTGCCACATCGGCAGCGCCCGGTCCAGCAGTCGGCGCCGCAGCGCCGGCAGCAGCAGGAACGTGCCGAAGGCGCCCAGCCACAGCGCGAGGCCCGTGACGAAGGGGAACGTCGCGGTGTCGGCGCCGCTGGCCTCGTTCTGCCGCTCCGCGTCGGTCCCGACGGGGGCAGCGGCCATCTCGCTCATGCGGGCGCGCTCCTGAGCGGAGTAGGTCGGCACGGAGTCCGCGCCCTCGCGCAGGCCGTCGGCCAGCTGGTCGCTGCCCTCGGCGAGCTCACCGGTGCCCTCGGCGAGGTCGTCGGTGCCGTCGGCCAGGTCCGAGGTGCCCTCGGCGAGCTCCTCGGTGCCGTCGGCCAGCTGGTCCGCGCCGGTGCCGAGGTCGTCCGCGCCCCGGGCGAGCTCACCGGTGCCATCGGCGAGGTCGTCCGCGCCGTCGGCGCTGGCACGGGCACCCTCGGCCAGCTGGTCGGCGCCCTCGGCGAGCCGGTCCACGCCGTCGGCGTACTGCCCCAGGCCGTCGCGCAGCCCGGTCACGCCGGTCACGAGCTGCTCGGCGCCGTCGGCGCTCGAGCGGGCGCCGGCGGCGAGCTGATCGGCGGAGGCGGTCAGGCCCGGGTTCTCGGCGGTGCCGTCCCCGGTGAAGGCCCTCTCGATGCCCTCGGAGTAGGTGACCATGCCCTGGGTGCCCTGGACCAGTCCGCGCTGCTCGTCGGTGCCGTTGATGCCGTCGGCGAGCTGCTGGGCGCCGTCCACGGCGGCGGTCGCGCCGTCGCCCACGCCCTGCGCCGCGGCGGTGAGGCCGGGGTTCTGTGCGGTGCCGTCTCCGTTCACGGCAGTGCCGAGGCCCTCCGCGTAGCCGGACATCCCCTGGGCCTGCTGGCACAGCCCCTGCGCCTCGGCGTCGTCGGGGTAGCGCTCGGCGAGCGCGCACGCGGACTGCTCCATCGAGTCCGACAGCGCCGTCATCCCCGGATTCTCTGCGCTGCCGTCGCCCTCCAGGATCGTGGAGATCCCCTCGGAGTACCCGACCACGCCCTCGGCGGCCTGGGCGAGGCCCGGCTGCGTCTCGGTGCCGGAGAGTCCGTCGGCCAGCTCCTGGGCGCCCTGGCCGAGCTCGGCGGTGCCCTCGGCGACGCCCTGCGCCGTGGGGACCAGGCCGGGGTTCTCGGCGGTGCCGTCCCCGGAGACCGCAGTGCCGGTCTGCGCGACACCCTCGGAGAACTGCTCGAGGCCGGTGGCGAGCTGGTCGGCTCCGGCGGCCAGGCCCGGGTTCTCGGCGGTGCCGTCGCCCTCGACGCCCGCGGCGAGCTGCTCGGCACCGTCGAGGAGGCCGGGCTGCCCGTCGGTCCCGTGCATGCCGTCCTGGAGGCCGGAGACGCCCTCGGCGAGCTCCTCGCTGCCGGTGGCCAGGTCGTCGAGGCCGTCGGCGAGGGTGCGGGTCCCGTCGGCCGCCTGCCAGGTGCCGTCGGCGAAGGTCCACACGCCACCGGAGAACTCCCGCGCGCCCTGGGCGGCCTCGTCGGTGCCCTCGGCGAGGGAGCGGGTGCCGTCGGCGAGATCGCCCGCGCCGTCGTCGAGGTCGGAGGTGCCGTCGGCGAGATCCCGGGCGCCGTCCGCCGAATCGGAGAAGCCCGACTGGATGTCGTTGAAGCCGAGGTAGAGGCCGTCGAGGTACTGCTCGGCCATCTGCCCGCCCACGGTGGAGGCGGAGGCGTCGGCGACCGCGGTGCCCACCAGGGCGTTGATCTGGCCGCTGGCGTCATTGGTGGTGACCTCGAGGATCGCCTGGGATGCCTCCGGGGTGCCGATGGTGGCCAGGTGCGCCGAGAAGTCCTTCGGGATCACCACGACAGCGGAGTAGGTGCCGTTCCGCAGCCCCTTCTCCGCATCGTCCTTGCTGGTCAGCTGCCAGTCGAAGCCCGTGGTCGACGGGGCCTGCTGCTCGTCGACGGTGCCGGGCTGGGTGAGCGCGCCGGCCAGCAGCCGACCGAAGGGGACGGTCTGCGTCTCCCCGTCGGCGTTCTCGATCTCGGCGCCCTCGTCGAGGTTCACCACGGCGGCGGGCACGGTGTCGAGGCGGTCCACGCGCCCGCTGAGCGCCCACATGCCCAGGCCCACCACCAGCAGCGGCAGCACCAGGACGACGATGAGGGTGCGGGGATGGGACAGGCGGTTCATGCGTGGGCTCCTTCGAGGGTCGACGCGGTGGAGCGCTGGACGGACAGGGCGCGCAGGCGGTCGGGGGCGCGCAGCGCGCTGTGCAGATGACGTTCGGCGTCGATCGGGTGCGGTTTGCGGGAGCCGACGATCACCGTGGCACCGGCCTCGAGCAGGGCGTCGAGGCGCTCGATGAGCATGTCGTCGGTGGCGGCGGCGTGTGCGAGGTCCCCGATGTGCTCGATGACGATGACGGTGCGGTCCAGGCCGCGGCCGCCGATCGCGGCGAGGCGCTCGGCCACCCGCTCCTCGGCGCCGATCCACTGGGCGCGGGCCTGGATCGCGGCGAGGTCGTCGGGGGCGAGGCGGTCGTGGACGGCGACGACCCCGGAGACGGGCCGGAGGCGACCCGCGGCGAGCGCGAGGAACGTCGCCCGGGCGGCGTCGTCGGGGGCGCGCACCACCAGCAGCGTCCCGGGGGTGATGGACCCGGTCAGCGGGCCCAGCGTGCCGGGCGCGCCCAGCAGCGGGGCGACGGCGTCCTGCAGGCGCAGCGCATGGCGTCCGTGCTGCTCGGTCCAGCGGCGGTGCTCGAGCACGCCGGCCAGGCCCTCGCCCTCGACGTCCACGGTGGGCAGGGCCCGGGAGAGCCATCCGGGCAGCCACCAGGCGTGCCGGCCCAGCAGCGCGAGCACGGCGGGCACGAACGTCATCCGCACCACGAAGGCGTCCACCAGCACGCCCACCGCGAGCGCGACCGCGATGGGCTGCAGCATGAACCAGCCGGAGGTCACGAAGCCGGCGAACACCGCGACCATGATCAGGGCGGCGGCGGTGACCACCGGGGCGTTCGCGGTGAAGCCCCGCTCGATCGCGCCGC
>CAZHSL010000282.1:0-4003 GCA_964535185.1 uncultured Corynebacterium sp. | reverse complement strand
CTCCGGAGCAGAAGGTCGTAGGTTCGAATCCTGTCGCGGGCACCACGAGAATCCCCGGCCAGCAGCCCATGAGGCGTGCGGACCGGGGATTTCGTCGTCCCGGCCTCAGCGCATCGCGCCGCGGCGGAGCGAGCGCCGGTCGCGCCGAGGCGCGGCCTCGGCGGCCTCGTCCCGGGAGCGTCGACGCCCGGTCGTGGCCCAGCGGAGCACGAGCGCCACGACGGCGGTGATCCCGGCGATCAGGAGCCCGATCACGATCCGCGCCGCACCCTCGCCCCCTCCCAGATGATCGTCCAGGATCGACATCACGATCGCGAATCCCACGGGGACCACGAGGAACAGCGCGAGCACGGCGCCGATGATCGCCAGCGGGTGCCGGGAGCGACGGCGGGTCCCGCCCCGCGCACGGCCATGCGCGGAGGCGCTCGGAGCGTCCGTCGCTGCCGGTGACTGCGCCTCGGCGAGCCGGGCCAGGGAGGCGGCGAGATCGAACGCTGCGGTGACCCGTTCGGGACGGTCCGGCTCGAGCGGCTGCGAGCCCATCACGGTGAGCTCCCCGCCGTGGACCTCGAGGCTGTACGCACCGAGGAACCCGCCCAGCGCGACATCGAGCTCCGATGTCATCGGGACCGGTGCCCCGTCCGCCGGCGGCGTGCGGCCGCGGCCGGGCAGGACCACCCGGAGGAACGCCTCCGCGCTCGGGGCGTTCGCCGCGTTCACGGCACCGGACGAGCTCACGCGGACCCGGATCCTGTCCGTCGGCCAGGTGTCGCCGACCTCGAGGACCGGCGTCGTGCGCGTGCGCAGACTGTGCAGGATGATGCGCTCCCCGCTGCGGAAGTGGCTGCCCGCGTACTCCCGGGCGGCGAGGGACCGGGTCAGCTCCAGATCGTTGGCCCGGGCGAAGGCCTCCAGACCCGCTCCCGTCCCCGCCTTCCGCAGCACGTCGATCATCACCCACATCCCACAGGCGAGCAGCAGCGCCATGAAGCCGATGAACCCCAGGTCCGTCGCTCCCGTGCCGAGGGCGGCCACCAGGATGCCGACGGACGGGCCGAGCAGCAGCAGCGCCCCGATGGTGGCGCCGACCAGGAGCAGGGGGGAGGAGCCGAGCGACCGCAGCCGCGCGCGCACGCCCCCTCCGCGCCCGAGCGGCGCGAGATCGAGACCCGTCAGCTCTGCTGCCCCCTCAGCTCCAGCAGCCGGCGCAGCAGGTCCCGCGCGGCGGCGGGATCCTGGACCCGCAGGCCGGCGGCGGTGTCGCCCGCTCCCACCTTCACCCCGACGTCGTCGCCGCCGAGCTGCGCGAACACGGACTCGTCGGTGACGTCGTCGCCCAGGTACAGCCAGGCATCGGCGGCGCTCGCCCGGGAGAGGGCATCGATCGCCGCCCCCTTGGAGGTGTGCACCACCGCGAACTCCACGACCTCCTTGCCGGGGGTGACCGTGACATCGGGCAGGGTGGTGGCGTACTCGAGCGCCGACTCGGTGGCGTTGTGCCCGCCGCGGCCCTTGGCGTTGCGCGTGTGCAGCACCGCGGCCGTCGGCTTCGTCTCGACCTCCGTACCGGGGTGGGCGCGCGCGATCCGCCGCAGCGTGCTGGTGATCTCGGCGAGCTGAGCGTCCTTCTCCGGGGTCATGCTCAGCGAGGACTTGTCCAGCACCTCGGCCTGCATCCAGGGCGGGAGCGCCCCGACCTCCGCGCCGTGCGAGCCCACCAGCACCACCGAGCTGGGCATCGACGTGTGGGAGTCGAGATCGGACAGGGCCCGGCCGGAGATGAGCGCGACGGCGACGCCCGGCAGCTCGGAGAGCTCGCGCAGGGCGGCGAGGGCCTCCTGATCAGGCTGGACCGCGTCGCGGTCTGCGACGATCGGGGCCAGCACGCCGTCGAAGTCGGTGGCGATCAGCAGGCGGGGCACCTCCGTGAACCGCTGCAGCACGTCGTCGAGCTCCGCCGGGTCGCTGGTGGCGTCCCCGCTGAGGCGGACGATCTGCGCGGGTTCCTCCGCGGGCGTGCCCGACGCGGTGAGGCGCTCGAGGAACTGGTGCGCCCAGAACTGCACGTCGTGCTCCATCACCTGGTGGCGCAGGGAGCGCATGGCCTCCTCCTGCTCCTCGGGCGGCATCGCCAGCGACCGCAGGATCGCGGCCTTGAGCTCGTCGATGTCGTGCGGGTTCACCAGCACGGCGGCACGCAGCTCGTCGGCCGCACCGGCGAACTCGCTGAGCACGAGCACGCCGTGCTGGTCCGCACGGGAGGCGACGTACTCCTTGGCCACCAGGTTCATGCCGTCGCGCAGCGCCGTCACCAGCACCACGTCGGCGGCCATGAACAGCGCCGTCATCTCGCGCCGGTCGAAGGAGTGGTGCTGATAGGACACGGCCGGCCGGCCCAGCGGCGCATGCTCGCCGTTGATCCGCCCCACCGTCAGCTCGACCTCGTCGCGCAGCTGCCGGTACGCCTCCACCCGTTCCCGCGACGGCGTGGCGATCTGGATCATCACCGTGTCCTCCGGGTCGATCGAGCCGTCGTCCAGCAGCTCGCCCCAGGCCTTGAGCCGGTGGCGGATCCCCTTGGTGTAGTCCAGGCGGTCCGCGCCCAGCACGATCTTCTCCGGATCGCCGAGATCCCTGCGCAGCTGGGCCGCGCGCTCGCGGATCTCCGGATCCTCGGTGAGGGCGGAGACGGCGGAGGAGTCGATGGAGATCGGGAAGGTCTCCACCTGGACCTCCCGCATCGGAGCGGAACCGATCCCCGGCACCGCGATCGTCTTGCCGTCCACGTGATGGCCCAGCAGCTTCCGCACTGCGGCGAGGAAGTTGAGCGAATCGCTCTCGCGCTGGAAGCCCAGCAGGTCGGCGCCGAGCAGCCCGCGCAGGATGGAGTTGCGCTTGGGCAGCTGGGAGAACAGCTCGACCGGAGGGAACGGGATGTGGTTGAAGAAGCCGATCCGCACGTCGCTGCGACGGTCCCGGATCATCCGCGGCACCAGCTGCAGCTGGTAGTCGTGCACCCAGATGGTCCCGCCCGGGGCCGCGACCGGGGCGGCGGCCGCGGCGAACCGGCGGTTCGCCGACAGGTACGAGTCCCACCAGCCGCGGTGGAACTCCGGCTCGACGATGACGTCGTGGTAGAGCGGCCAGAGCGTCGCGTTCGAGTAGCCCTCGTAGTACCGCTCGATGTCCTCCTGGTCCAGCCGCACCGGGTACAGGCTCATCCCGTCCGCCTCGAAGGGATCGGGCGCCTCGCCGGGGGAGCCGGCCCAGCCCACCCAGGCGCCGGACTCGATGTTGCGCATCACCGACTCCATCGCCGTCACCAGACCGCCGGGACTGGTGACCCATTCGGTGGCGCCGTCGGGCAGGGTGCGGGAGTCCACCGGCAGCCGGTTGGCGACGACCACCATCTCGTGCTCGCCGGGACGGTCCTGGACCGAGGATGAAATGGGCACCGGGTCTCCTTCGCGCTGAATCGTTCTCGGAGGCGAGGGAGCGCGCGGTGAGCCCCCGGAGGGGTCGTGCCGCGGCTCCCGCGCCGACGCCACGAGACTACCAAGTGCGTTCCGTCACCCGCGGGACCATCGACGCGGGCTCACCCCCGCTGAACTGCGGGTCTCACCTGCGCGAACCGTGCCCGACCGGGCGGACGGCACGCGCCCGCCGCGCTGTTCGCAGGCCGGACACGGGTGCGGGGACCGCGCCCGCGCACCTACCCTCGGGGGGCGCCGACGGCGCGAGCCGCCCGTGAAGGACGTGGCGGCGGGACGGTGCGAGACCAGGAGCAGACATGCGCGCCCACGAGGCCGGAGCCCTACACGGCAACGACGCAGCCCCCACCTGGCTGCCCTACCCGCAGGACGTCAACCAGCTCATCGACGGACTCTGGTCGCGGAACACCGCGCGCAACGCCGACGGGGCCGTCGAGGTCGCCGGCGTGGACGTGCACCGCATCGCCGAGGAGATCGGCACCCCGGCCTTCGTGCTCGACGAGGACGACTTC
>CAZHSL010000281.1:0-4018 GCA_964535185.1 uncultured Corynebacterium sp. | reverse complement strand
GGCGGGTCGGGCGGCGGCGGTGACGGGGGCGAGGACGGCCTCGAGGTGCGCCACCGCCTGCTCGTCCCAGCGGGGGCCGCTGGGGAGCAGGTGCAGGGTGCGCGGCTCGTCGGGATCCTCCGGGTCCTCGACCCGGTCGGGGCGGTCCAGCACGACCAGCAGGGCGGAGTCGGCCAGGTGCTCGACCCGGTCCCGTCCCCACTCCACGACGGTCACGGCCCGGTCGAGGTCGGCCTCGAGGTCGAGGTCGTCGATCTCGCCCTCCCCGCCGAGGCGGTAGGCATCCACGTGCACCAGGTCGGGGCCCTCCCCCAGGTTCGGGTGCACGCGCTCGATGACGAAGGTCGGCGAGGCGACCGGCCCGCGCACCCCGAGCCCGGCGCCGAGGCCCTGGGTGAAGGTGGTCTTGCCCGCGCCGAGCGGGCCGTCGAGCACGAGCAGGTCCCCGGCGCGCAGCGCTCCGGCCAGGGCCTCGGCCACCGCCCGGGTGCCCTCGGCGTCCGCGGTGCGCACGCTCAGCGAGCGCATCAGCGCACCTCGCGGGTGACGCGGCCGGAGACGGAGGTGAGGACCTCGTAGGAGATGGTCCCGGCCGCGCGCGCCCAGTCCTCTGCGGTCGCGGCCGCGGGGCCGTTCGGATCGCCGCCCGCGTCGCCGAAGAGGAACACCTGGTCGCCGGCGCGGGCGTCGGAGTCCGGGCCGAGGTCGACGACGATCTGGTCCATGCTGATGCGGCCCACCTGAGCGGCGCGGTGGTCGCCGGACTCGGTGCGGACGACGAGGTCCACCTGATCGCTGCCGGTGCGGTGGAGGCCGTCGGCGTACCCGATCGGCACCAGGCCCAGCCGGGTGCGGCGCTCCGTGCTGCGGATGCGGCCGTAGCCGATGCTGTGCCCCTCCCCGACCTCCTTGACCAGGGCGAGGCGGCTGGTGAGGGTCATCGCCGGGCGCAGCGGGACGTCGGTGGTCACGGGCGGGCAGCCGTACAGCGCGATCCCCACCCGGACCAGGTCGCGGTGCAGGTCGGAGCGGGTGAGGGTGGCGGCGGAGTTCGCGATGTGCTGCAGCGGGATCGGCCCCACCTCGTCGGCGAGCGCCGCGACGGCCGAGTCGAACAGCTCCACCTGCTGGTCGGTCGCCGGATCCGCCGGGTCGTCGGCGGTGGTCAGATGGGTCCACGCCCCGGCGACCTGGACGAAGTCGTCCTCGCGCATCGCGGCGCCCATCTCGCGGATCTGCCAGGGCAGCACGCCGTTGCGGCCCATGCCGGTGTCGATCTTCAGGTGCACGCGGGCGCGGCGCTCGGCCGCCCGTGCGGCCTCACTGACCAGTGCGAGCATCTCCGGGGAGCCGACGGAGACGTCGACCCCGGAGGCCAGCACCTCCGGCAGCACGATCTTCGCGGTGTGCGGTTCGAACAGCCAGGTGAGGATCTGCGCGTCGAGGTCGGCACGGGCGAGGGCCAGGGCGCTGGCGGGATGGGCGACGCCCAGCCAGGTGGCGCCGCCCTCGATCGCCGCGCGGGCGGCGGTGAGCATGCCGTGCCCGTAGCCGTCGGCCTTGACCACGGCCATCAGCGCGGTCTGCTCCTCGAGCAGGGTGCCCATGGCGCGGGTGTTCTCGGTGATCGCCGATGGGTCGATCACCGCCCGGTTGGGCACGTGCCGAGGGTCCTCGGCAGGGATCGGGATGGTCATCGGGCTCCTCGGTTCACGATCGGGCGCCCGCCAGGATAGTCCCGATCGTCTCCGGCAGCTGCACGGCGACGTCGAGCGCGACCAGGGGTCGCAGCCCGCCGTGGGAGGCGAGCCGGCCGGAGCGGCCGTGGAGGATCGCGGCCAGGGCGGCGGCGTCGGGGCCGCTCAGGCCCGCGGCCAGCAGGGTGCCGACCACACCGGCGAGCACGTCGCCGGTCCCGGCGGTGGCCAGCCGGGGCGTCGCGTCGTCCTGGGCGCGCAGCGGGCCGCCGTCGCCGGGGGCGATCAGGGTCACAGCACCCTTGAGCAGCACGGTCGCTCCGGTGGCCCGGGCGAGCGCGGGGGCGAGCAGCGCGCCGGGCAGCTCCGGGTCGAGGTGGAGGCGCGTGGCGAGGCGTTCGGCCTCGCCGCGGTGCGGGGTCAGCACCACGTCCGGGCCGAAGCGGTGCGCGTCGGTGAGCGCCGCGAGCGCGCCGGCATCGATGACGCCGCGGTCGAGGCCCGGGTGGGCGTCGGCCTCCTCGGCGGAGCGGTCGCTGCGCAGCAGGTCCGCGCCGCAGCGGGCCCGGGGGTCGTCGGCGGCCAGTCCCGGCCCGACGACCAGCGCGTCAGTGCGGCCGACGGCGGCGAGGTCGATCGCGTGCGGGCCGCCGTCGGCGCGCTCGATGCCGTGGCCGACCACCTCGGGCCGCTCGGCCAGCACGAGGTCCAGCACCTGCTGCGGTGCCAGGCAGCGGACCATGCCGGCACCGGTGCGGGCCGCTCCGGAGACGGTGAGGACCGCCGCGCCGGGGAACTGCTCGCTGCCGGCGGCGACGGCGACCACCCCGCGGGTGTACTTGCTGGCGTCCCGCTCGGGGCGCGGGAGCATCTCCCGCACGTCGGCGTCCTCGAGGCGGAGCACCGACGGGGCGGCGTGCAGATGCGGGCGCAGGCCGATGTCCACCAGGTGGAGGGCTCCGGCGCGTTCGGCGCCGCCGGGCAGCAGCAGCCCGGCCTTGAGCGCCCCGAAGCTGACCGTCGCGCTCGCGGCGAGCGCCTCCGGGGCGGCCCGGCCGGTGCTCGCGTCGACGAAGCTGGGCAGGTCCACGGCGATCACCGGGACGCCGCTGCCGCGCACCACGGCCAGCAGCGGCGCGAGGGCCTCCGGCACCTCGGGGCGGCCGCCGAGGCCGAGGATCGCGTCGAGCACGAGCGTCGTGGTCGCGAGCCGCTCCTCGAGCATGCCGGGGGCGGTGTCGGCGAGCGCGGTGACGGTGCCGCCCGCGGCGCGCAGGGCGGCGGCACCCTCCTCGTGCAGGCGGTCGGCGGTGGCGATCGCGTCGGCGGCGATGCCCTCGCGGCGCAGGAGCGCGGCGGCGTGCAGCCCGTCGCCGCCGTTGGCGCCGGCACCCGCGAGGACCAGCACCCCAGCGGCGTCACCGGCCCGCTCCCCCGCCGTGTCGCGCAGGTGCGCCGCGACGTGGTCGGCGAGCGCCCGGGCGGCGCGGTGCATGAGCGGCTCCCCCGCCTCGAGCAGGGGCGCCTCGGCCTCGCGCACGGCCTGCGCCTCGTAGCCGCGGATCATCGGGGCGCGCTCCCGTCTGCCGCGTCCCTGCGCGTCGCGGCGCCTGCTGCGTGCCCGGGTGCGACGGCGCCCGGCTCGCGCTCGGCGACGACGATCGCGGTGGCGACGTCCCCGTCGTGCGAGAGGGACAGATGCAGGTGGGCGACCCTCTGCTCCTCTGCGGCGCGGAGCGTCGCGCCGCGCAGCCGCAGGTAGGGGCGCCGCACCTGGGTGCGTTCGACGGTGACGTCCTGCCAGGAGAAGTCCCCGGGGGCGCCGAGGGCCTTGCCGACCGCCTCCTTGGCGGCGACCCGCGCGGCGCGGGAGGCGGCCGAGAGGCTGCGCTCGTCGGGGGTCAGCAGCCGGTCCAGCAGGGCGGGCGTCCGCTCCAGCATCGCGCTCAGGCGGTCGATCTCGACCACGTCGATGCCGACGCCCACCACGGTGCCGTCGTCACGCGGCGCGAACGCCCGGCCCCCGAAGGTCTCGTCGGGGCCGGGCGTCGGCGTCGCGGTCGGGAAGGTGCTCACCCCGGCAGTATCACACCCCGGGCCGCACCGGGGTGGAACACACGGTCACTCGACGGTGACGGACTTGGCCAGATTGCGGGGCTGGTCCACGTCCAGCCCCTTCGCGGTGGCGAGCTCGCAGGAGAAGATCTGCAGCGGGATCACCGTCAGCAGCGCGGCGAACAGGGTGCGGGTGGCGGGCACCCAGATCACCTCGTCGGCGAAGGGCACCACGTCCTCGTCCCCCTCCTCGGCGATCACCAGGG
>CAZHSL010000280.1:0-4037 GCA_964535185.1 uncultured Corynebacterium sp. | reverse complement strand
GGTCGCTGCGGGTCGGGTCGCTGCGGGCCCGCTCCCTGCGGGTCGGGTCGCTGCGGGCCCGCTCCCTGCGGGTCGGGTCGCTGCGCGCCGCGGCCGCTCCTCGCCATGAGCCCGCCTCCTCCCGCTCCGATCCGTCCCTGAGATGGTGACATGCCGGAGAGGTCCGCTAGCGTGTCGCAGGTCGACATCCCCCCTGCCGTGAGGATCCGTGTGTCCGCTGCCACCGCCGTCCGCCCGTCCGCCGCGCGCCTCGCCGGGGCCCTGCTCGCCCTGTCGCTGCTCGCCGCCGGCTGCACCGGGGGCGAGCCCGGCCCCGAGCAGGCGTCCTCGAGCCCTGCCGCCTCCGACGGCGGCGGCGCCTCCGACGCGGGCGGTGCCTCCGATGCGGGTGGCGCCGACGACGGACAGACCGCCGCGGCCGTGCCGCAGGAGGAGTACCCCGTCACGGCCGCGCCCGAGGGCTTCACCCCGCCGCAGCCGTGCTCCGGGGAGGGCGCCTACTTCGCGGAGGTCGGCGGGACGGCCACCCCCGACCTGCCCGAGCGCGCCGGGCAGACGCTCACCATCGCGGCCGAGGGCATCGACGGCGCGGACGCGCAGCTGAGCGCCACGCTCGGCGACGGCAGCTCCCGCCCGATCGAGGAGATCACCCTCGGCGAGACCGTGACCATCGACCTGTGGACCCTCTCGGTGACGAGCGTCTGCGAGGAGACCCAGCAGATCGAGTTCGACGTCATCGACTGAGGGCCCGCCCGGCGGGCACGGCGCGGCATGATGGGTGGATGCCCGCCCCGCAGTCCCCTCCGCACCCGTCGCCGCACCGCTTCGACCTCGACACCATCGGGGCCGGTCTGCCGGTCGCGGCGGCCCGTGCCGAGCTGGAGGCGGCCGCGCGCCGCGGCGCGATGGTGGTCACCGCCCCGCCCGGCACCGGCAAGACCACCCTGGTGCCGCCGCTGGTCGCGAACCTCTCGGACGGGCTCACCCTCGTCACCCAGCCGCGTCGGGTCGCGGTGCGTGCGGCCGCCCGCCGCCTCGCCCAGCTGGACGGCACCGCGCTGGGCGGCCCTGTCGGCTTCACCGTGCGCGGGCAGCGCGAGGTGGGCGCGGGGACCCGGCTGGAGATGCTCACCCCCGGCGTGCTGCTGCGGCGCCTGCTCGCCGATCCGGAGCTGCCCGGCGTCGCCGCGGTGGTGCTCGACGAGGTCCACGAGCGGTCGCTCGAGACGGATCTGCTGCTGGGGATGCTCGCCGAGGCCCGTCAGCTGCGCGAGGACCTGCTGGTCGGGGCGATGTCCGCGACGCTCGACGCGGAGGCCGTGGCCGGCGTGCTGGACGGTGCCGGGATCGTGGAGGTCCCCAGCGCCCTGCACCCGCTGCGCATCGACCACGCCCCCTCCCCCGCGGCGCGTCTCGACGTGCGCGGCGTGACCCGCGAGTACCTCGACCACCTGGCGCGCACCGCCGCCCGGGCGCAGCGCGAGCAGGGCAGCGATGCGCTGGTGTTCGTGCCCGGCGCCCGTGAGGTGGACGAGGTGGTCTCGCGCCTGCGGCACCTGGTCGGCGACGAGGTGGAGGTGCTCGCTCTGCACGGCCGCCTGCCGGCCGCCCAGCAGGACCGCGCCACCGGTGGTCGCCGTCCCGGGGAGCCGGCCCGGATCGTGGTCTCCACCGCTCTGGCGGAGAGCTCCCTGACGGTGCCCGGGGTGCACCTGGTGATCGATGCGGGGCTCTCCCGCGAGGTGCGCCGGGACCGGGGCCGGGACATGTCGGGCCTGGTCACCGTCAGCGCCTCGCGTGCCGCGGCCGAGCAGCGCGCCGGGCGCGCCGCACGGCAGGGACCGGGCCGGGCCGTGCGGGTGTTCTCCGAGGCGGAGCTGGCAGGGATGCCGGCGCAGTCCCCGCCGGAGATCACCTCCACCGATCTCACCGACGCCGCGCTGTGGCTGGCGTGCTGGGGCACCCCGCGCGGGGACGGACTGCCGCTGCTCACCGCCCCGCCGCGCGCGGAGATCACCGCCGGGGAGCGGACGCTGCACGCCCTGGGCCTGGTGGACGGGGAGGGCCGGCCGACGGTCTCGGGCACGCGCGTGGCCCGTCTGCCCGTGGGGGTGCGGGAGGCCCGCGCCCTGCTCGACGGTGCGCGGCGGCTGCCGGGCCGGGACGCGGCACGCACCGCCGCCGAGGTGGTCGCCGCGGTCTCCGACGACCACCGCCCGGCCGGGGCGGATCTCCCCCGTCTGCTGCAGGACCTCCGCTCGGGGCGCGCACCGGGCGCGGAGCGCTGGCGGCGGGAGCGGGACCGGCTCGCCCGGATCGCCCGCGACTCCCCGACCCCTCCGGCGGCAGGCCGTGAGCAGTCGCCGGTGGAGGCACCGGATGCCGCGCACGCGGCCGGCACCGTGCTCGCCCTGGCCCGCCCCGAGCGGATCGCCCGCCGCATCGGCGAGGGGTCGCGCTCCTACCTGCTGGCCTCCGGCACCCGGGCCGCGCTGCCCGAGGGCAGCTCCCTGCTCTCCGCGCCGTGGCTGGTGGTGTGGGAGGTGCAGCGCGCCGAGGGACGCGCGGCCGACGGCACCGGCGCGGTGATCCGCGCCGCCGCCCCGCTCACGGAGGCCGACGCCCTGCTGCTGGGCGCCGGACTGCTGACCGCCGGGCGCACCGCCGTGCTCGAGAACGGCACGGTGCGGGCCCGGGAGCGGAAGGCGCTCGGGGCGATCGAGCTGTCCTCCACCCCGGTGCGCGCGACCGCGGCGGACACCGTTCCCGCGGTGCTCGAGGCGGTCCGCTCGCGGGGGCTGGAGGCGCTGGGGATGAACGAGGCGGCGACCGCCCTGCGAGCCCGCCTCGCCCTGATCCGCCGCGAGCTCGGCGATCCCTGGCCCGCCATGGACGAGGAGGCCCTGCTGGAGTCCCTCGAGACCTGGCTCGCCCCGCAGCTGAGCGCCCGCACCACCACTCTGTCCGGCATCGACGTCGCCGGCGGCCTGCGCCACCTGCTGCCCTGGCCGGAGGCCGCCGACCTCGCACACCTGGCCCCGGAGCGGCTCGCCGTCCCGTCGGGGAACACCGCCCGCATCGACTACCCGGACCCTGCGGACCCGGACGGCCGGCCCGTGGTCGCGGTGAAGCTGCAGGAGCTGTTCGGCCTCGCCGACACCCCCCGCCTGGTGCGCGGACGGGTGCCCGTGCTGTTCCACCTGCTGTCCCCGGCCCGTCGGCCGCTCGCCGTCACCGACGACCTGCGCTCCTTCTGGGACGGGCCGTACCAGGACGTGCGCAGGGAGATGCGCGGCCGCTACCCGAGGCATCCCTGGCCGGAGGATCCGTGGACCGCACCGGCCACCTCCCGCACCACCCGGGGGGCGCGGCGCGGCGGGTGAGCGTGAGCCTGCTCGCCGCACCCAGCGGACATCGAGCCGCACCTGGCACCATCGAGCCCATGCGCCTGCTCTCCACGCCCTCCCGCCTCTACCGCGTGCTGGCCCTCGCGGAGGTGGTCACCTGGACCCTCCTGCTGGGCGGCATGTTCGTGAAGTACGTGCTGGACTCCACCGAGCTGCTGGTGCGGATCGGCGGCGGGCTGCACGGCTTCACGTTCCTCTGCTACGTCGTGGTGACCGTGCTGGTCGCGGTCGACCAGCGCTGGAAGCTCACCGATCTGCTGCTGGGCCTCGCCTCGGCGATCATCCCGTACCTCACGGTGCCCTTCGAGCGCTCCGCGGAACGCCGCGGACTGCTCGGCGAGAGCTGGCGGCTGCGCGAGGAGCAGGGCCGCACCGCCCCCGAGCGGGTCGTCTCGCTCGCGCTGCGGCGACCGCTCCCGGCGGCGCTGATCACGGTCGTGGCCGTGGCGGTGGTGTTCTCGATCCTGCTCTCGCTGGGCCCGCCCACCGAGTGGTTCGCCTGAGCTGAGCAGCACGGCTGCGGGGCCCGACGGCGAAGCGGCGCCCCGTAGACTCCTCGGGTGCGCTGCCCCCATTTCGACTCCGGCGCGTGCAGGTCCTGCACGCTGCTGGACCTCCCCCGCCCGCGGC
>CAZHSL010000279.1:0-4042 GCA_964535185.1 uncultured Corynebacterium sp. | reverse complement strand
CTCGCCCAGGGCCCGGACCTGCCCACCACGGTGCTGCCGTTCATCCTGCGCGGCGTGACGCTGGCCGGGATCAACTCCGTCGAGTGCCCGCTGCCGCTGCGGGAGCGCGCCTGGGACGCCCTGGCCGAGGAGCTCGACGTGGACCTGCTGGACTCGATGACCACCGGCATCGGCCTGTCCGAGGTGATCGACCACGCCGAGCGGATCCTCGCCGGGCAGGTGCGGGGCCGCACCGTCGTGGAGGTGGACCAGTGACCATGCGCGCGATGACCATCACCGAGGACCACCGCCTCGAGCTCACCGAGATGCCCGAACCGGTCCCCGGCCCCGGTGAGGTCCTGGTGGACGTGGTCGCCGCCGGGGTGAACCGCGCCGACCTCGCCCAGGTCGCCGGGGCGTACCCGCCGCCTCCCGGCGCGTCCGAGCTGCCGGGGCTCGAGGTCTCCGGGCACCGCCGCGACACCGGCGAGGCCGTCGTCGCGCTGCTGGCCGGCGGCGGCTACGCCGAGGTGGTCGCCGTCCCCGAGCCGCAGCTGCTCCCCGCACCGGAGGGCCGCGACCTGGTGGAGGCCGCTGGCGTGATCGAGGTGTGCGCGACGGTGGTCTCGAACCTCGTGCTCGAGGCGCACCTCGCCGAGGGCGAGACGGTGCTGATCCACGGCGGCACCGGCGGGATCGGCACGGTCGCGATCCAGATCGCCCGCCATCTGGGAGCACGCGTGCTCACCACCGTCGGCTCCGACGAGGCGATCGCGACGGTGCGCTCCCTGGGCGCGGACGTGGCTTGGAACCGGCACACGACCGACCTGCTCGCCGCGGTCAGGGAGACCGGAGGGGCGGACGTGATCCTCGACGTGGTGGGCGGGCCGACGCTCGGAGACAACGTCGGGATGCTGCGCGAGCACGGGCGCCTGGTCATCATCGGAACCCTCGGCGGGGCCAGCGGGGAGCTGCCCATCGGGCGGTTGATGGGCAAGCGCGGCCGCGTCATCGGCACCACCCTGCGCTCCCGGCGCACCGAGGCCAAGCATCAGATCCTCGAGGCCACCGAGGCGCTGGTGTGGCCGCTGCTGGCCGCGGGCGAGCTGGAGATCCCGATCCATGGCCGCTTCCCGCTCGAGCGGGCTGCCGAGGCCCACGCTGTGCTCCGCGAGGGCGGGCATCTGGGCAAGGTGCTGCTGGAGATCAGCGGCAGGGGTCCTTGACCTCGTCGGCCCCCGGGAGCACGTGCATCATGGCCTCCCAGGCGGAGATCGAGGGCACAGGCACGAGATCGAGGGTCCCGTCGGTCTCCATCAGAACGAAGTAGTCCTCCTCGACGCGCAGGTAGACTGCCAGGTCCTCCGTCTCCTGCCCATCCGTGGCCGTCCACGCGCAGCGGGCGCGGACAAGCTGCCAGGACACCTCCCCGTCGGCGGTGATGCCGAGACGATGCCGCATCGTCGACCAGGCCCGACTCCGCTCCTCGTCCGAGTCAACGGCGAGGCCGCGGATCGTCTCCGGATCGATGCGCACCGCTTCCGCATCCTCTGCCGGGGCACGTCCGGGAAGGAACCTCACCACGCGGGTGATCAGTCCGGGCAGGACGGGGAACGGAGTCACCGACAGCTCGGACAGCTCGGGACCGGCGGTGCTCCACCGCACGGAGACACCGTTCACCCCGGCGTCGATGAGGTGGTGGTGGGCACCGCCGGGACCGGAATTGGTCATGTCGAGAGTGAGGACGGGGGTCCGCAGAGCGGCGCGGAGCGCCTCCACGAGCTGATCGTCCTGCGGGATCTCCTGCTCGATGTCGACCTCGCGGAGGGTGTCGCGGAGGCCCGAGGCGTCTGGGAGCCCCCGCAACCGCTCGCGGAGCGTGGAGATCTCCTCCTCGTGACCTCGGAACGTGCCGGAGACCGGTTCGTAGCTGAGGGCCATCAGGACGTCCTCTCCGTGATGCTGCAGGATTCGGTCAGGTCATCGAACAGTTCCGTCGCCTCACGATCCCGCAGGCCCATCGTGGTCAGCGCCAGCGTGACCAGCAGGTCCCCTCGTCGCGTGAAGATCTGTCGGTTCACGGCGGAGATCCCGGTGGGGGCGGATTGGAGCGAGGCGCGGAACCAGCCGGGTTCGCCGGCGATGTCGAAGGGCCGGTCATCGATCGCATAGAAGTCCGGCACCGAGGAGAAGGCCTGGACGTAGGCGATCCCCTGCAGCTCCTCAAGATCCTGCGGTGCGGAATCGTCGAGCCGCTCGACGCCGACGATCAGATTGTCGCCGAAAGGCCCGGCCGTCTCCTGCGGCATGTGCGCCAGGAAGGAGGGCGGTTCCTCGACCATCCGCGTGACCCAGTCGGAGGGGACCCCCACATGGACGGACAGCTCGTCCGCACCAGGTATGACGATCTCGTGCATGGTCAGTCGTGACGGCATGTGCTCGCTGTTCTCCTGATCGGCTCTGTCGGCGTGTCTCCGGGCCCGGGGCAGGACGTCACCCGAGTATCCAGTCTATGGCCGCATCCGCGACGCCACCGCCCACGATGCCGCCGACGACTCCTCCGACGATCCCGCCGACGGCGCCCCCGACCGCAGTCCCGGCTCCAGGGATGACGGAGCCTATCGCTGCTCCCAGCGCGGCACCGCCCTTGGCTCCTGCGATCCCTCCGGCCAAGGCCCCCGCCGCATTGACGCCACCGTCGACTGCGGCACGCGTCGCCCGCTCGCCGGTGCTGAGGCTCGGGTCGCCCGCGTCCTCGTTCCAGCGGTCGACGCCCGCGAAGACGCCGGTGAGCACGTCACCTGCCGGTCCCAGCCACTTTCCTGCGGCCTTGAATCCGTAGGCACTCTTCAGCCACGGGACAACCGCTTCCTCGCCACCCTTGGCGAAGACTCGCCAGGCGTTCTTCAGCATCTCGTCACCGATGTCAGTCGGCACACCCATCAGGCCGGTCAACCAGTTGCGCGGATCGGCGAAGGCCAGGAGAGGATTCTCAAGCCCCCCGTCGAACGGGAAGATGTCTCCGAGCATCTCTCCCAGCGCGCCGAGTCCCTCGGCGGAGGCGATGTCCTGCTCCTGCGCATGATCGGAGAGTTCCCGGGCGAGGTCCCACAGCCTCTCCACGGCATCGCGGAGCTGCGTGGAACGCAGCTGTTCCCAGTCGACGCGGAAGGTCTCCGCGTCCGGACCGCGCCAGAACGAGTCGATGCGGCCGATGACGCCGTCGAGCTGCGCCGCACGGTCCTCGATCGTCACCTTCCGCTCACCGAGCAGCTGGGCGAACTGCTCCCCCTGCTCGGTGTCCATCCCGTAGAAGCCCATGTGTCCCCTCTTCCGCACCCTGCACGACGGCTCCCATCGTCACGCACGGACGACGGATCCGCTATGGGGAGAACTCCCCAGGCCGGGGGGGCACGGCCCGAAGAATGAGAAACTCTCACCATGGACGACCAGGTGATCATCCGACTGCTGATCTCCGCCGGGTCACTCGTGCTCGGCGCAGCGTGCCTCGTCTACGCGGTGTGGGCGCGGAACGGCGGCTCGACCCGGGCCCGGGAGTGGATGGGCGACGCGTTCGGCGGGCGGCTGCGCGACGAGCGCTGGGCGGTGCTCGGCGCCCCCTCCTTCGGCCTGCTCTGCCTCTGCTTCGGGGCGAGCATCCTGCCGGTGGTCGGGCTCTGGCTCGCACTGATCGCCATCCCCGTCGGGGTCCTCGCCTTCGGGCTGCTCTTCCTGTCCGCGATGCACTTCATCCCGCTGCCCGATCTCGTCTACCCGCGCTGGGCCCGCCCCCTGCGGGAGCGGAACCGGCGGGCCGAGCAGGGCTGGAAGAAGGAGATCCGGCGGCGCAGCGGCCGGTGAGCGATGGGCTCAGCCCAGCACCTGCTCGAGCACCAGCACGGTGCCGTCCTCGTGGATCGAGTCGGTGACGACGTCGGCGACGTCCTTCACGCCCTGCGGGGCCTGACCCATGGCGACGCCCACGCCCGCCCAGGTGAGCATCTCGGTGTCGTTGAAGCCGTCGCCGACGGCGACGGTGGAGTACTCGGGGATCCCGAGCTCC
>CAZHSL010000278.1:0-4062 GCA_964535185.1 uncultured Corynebacterium sp. | reverse complement strand
GGTGTCCTCGACGCTGATCGCCATCGGCTTCTCGCAGAAGGTGGGGATCCCGGCCCCGAGGGTCTGCAGAGCCACCGAGGCGTGGGCGAAGTCGGGGGCCAAGATCATCACCGCATCCACCTCGTGGCCGGCCAGCAGCTCGTCCACCGACTCGACCGTGGCCACCTCCTCGCCCAGCCGTTCGCGGGCGAGATCGCGGCCCTGCTGCGCAGGGTCGGCCACGACCGTGAGGCGCGATCCCTCTCCGGGTCGGTGGGCGTGGCGGGCGAGGGAGGCGCGCGCGCCGAAGCCGACGACGCCGATTCTGAGGTCGGACATGGGTGGTGCACCACTTTCGATGAGAGAACACGGGACGCTCCCCATCCTGCCGGAGAGGAGAGTCGATGGATTGTTGCCGTAGAGCGATTTACAATCGCAGTGAAAGCATTTACTCTCGATCTCGCCCTGTCAAGGCACCGAAGCCCAGGGGGAGCGCCCCGCTCCGAGTTCGATCGAGAGGACCGACCTCGTGACGACGTCATCGACCGCGCCATCGCCGCGGCGCACAGCCGACGCAGGACCGGGTCCCGCTCCCGACGCCCCGCTCCCCCGCCGCAGGCGCACTTCGTTCCGGAACAGACTCCGCAAGGACTGGCAGATGCTCGTCCTGATGATCCCGGGCGCCCTCGCGCTGCTGCTGTTCTTCTACATCCCGATCCTCGGCAACGTCATCGCGTTCCAGGACTACTACCCCTACTACACGATCTGGGAAGCCCCGTTCGTCGGCCTCGAGAAGTTCGTCGAGCTGTTCGACGACGAGAGGTTCCTCCTCTCACTGCGCAACACCCTGGTCTACGCCACCTTCCAGCTGGTGCTGTTCTTCCCGCTCCCGATCCTCCTGGCCCTGATCGTGGACTCGCTGGTGAGCCCACGGCTGCGCAAGGCGTTCCAGTCGATCGTCTACCTCCCCCACTTCCTGTCGTGGGTGCTGGTGATCGCCCTGTTCCAGCAGATGCTCGGCGGCGCCGGGTTCATCAATCAGTTCCTGGTGAGCCGGGGCCTGGACCCGATCCCCTTCATGACCAACTCGGACACCTTCGCGTTCCTCATCGTCGGGGAGATCGCCTGGAAGGACGCGGGCTGGGGGATGATCATCTTCCTCGCAGCGCTGGCATCCATCGACCCCGCGCTGTACGAGTCGGCCGCGGCCGACGGCGCCGGACGCTTCCGCCGCGCCTGGCACATCACGCTGCCGGGCATGCGCCCGGTCATCGTGCTGCTGCTCATCCTCAACCTCGGCAACATCCTCACGGTCGGCTTCGAGCAGTTCATCCTGCAGCGCGACGCCGTCGGCGCCGATACCGCCGAGGTGCTCGACACCTACTCGTACTACACGGGCGTGATCGGCGGCGACTGGTCGATGGGCGCTGCGGCGGGGCTCGCCAAGGGCATCGTCGGCACCATCCTCATCCTGCTCGCGAACAAGGCCGCGCACCTGCTCGGCGAGGACGGCATCTACCGCGGGAGGCCCCAGTGACCACACGTTCCGACACTCTCGATCGACGCGCCGACAACGCCGCGCCCGACAGCGGCCGGCCCGTCAGGACGACGCGGCGGAGAGCCGACTCCCCGGGCCTCCATCAGCGTCTCTGGGGCTTCGCCTTCGGTGCATCGCAGCGGCCCGCCTGGATGGAGAAGCCGAGCGCCCCGCTGACCGTCGCGAAAGCGGTCGTGATCACGACGATCAGCATGTCGATCCTGGTCCCGATGCTGGTGGTCGTCTCGACGTCCCTCGCCTCACCGGAACAGATCCGGGAGGCCGGCGGATATGTGCTGTTCCCGACGGATCCCACGCTCGAGGCCTACCGGACGATCTTCGCGAGCCCCCTGGTGTTCCGCTCCCTCGGGGTCAGCGTCTTCGTCACGGTGGTGGGCACCCTGCTCGCGCTGTTCGTGACGATCTGCATGGCCTACGCTCTCAGCCGCCCCGTGCTCGGCGGGAAGTTCATGCTGATGGCGATCATCCTCACGCTGTTCTTCAGCCCCGGCCTGATCCCGATGTTCCTCATGGTCAAGCAGCTGGGCCTGCTGAACTCGATCTGGTCGCTGATCCTGCCGACGGTCTTCGCCGGATTCAACTTCATCGTGATGCGGTCCTTCTTCATGGGGATCCCCCAGGAGCTCACCGAGGCCGCCCGCATCGACGGGGCGAGCGACTTCCGGATCCTGCGCACCGTGGTCCTCCCGCTGTCGAAGGCGGTGATCGCGGTGATCGGGCTGTTCTACGCCGTCGGGTTCTGGAACGCCTTCTTCAACGCGATGCTCTACATCAACGATCAGTCGCTATGGCCGATCCAGATGATCCTGCGCAGCTATGTCATCCAGGGCACCTCCCTCTCCGCCGATCAGCTCGGCGTGCAGCAGGCTCCCCCGCCGCAGTCGATCAAGATGGCCGTCGTCGTCGTGGCCCTCGCACCGATCGTCATGGTCTACCCCTTCCTCCAGAAGTACTTCTCCAAGGGCGTCATCACCGGCGCCATCAAGGGCTGACCGCCCACCCCACCCGGTGCGCACCAGCGCGCCTCCACGAAAGGAACCACGGATGCGATTCCAGGTCCGTCGACGTGATCTCTTCACCCTGACCGGCGCTGCGGCCGTCGCTCTCGGAACAGCCTCGTGCGGAGGCGGCGCGAGCGGCGGTGGCGGTGGCGCGGAGGCCTCCGCCTCCGTCACCCTCCCCACCTACCAGCCCATCGAAGGGCTCAGCCCGGATCTCCCGGGGAACGAGGACGGTCTGCACAACGTCTTCCTGAAGGCCCCGGAGGAGCTTCTGGCGACAACCGATGCGAAGCCGATCACCTCCGGCACGGTCACCGCGCTCACCCAGACCTTCGCCACCCCGCCGACCCCGATGGACGACAATCCGTTCTGGCAGAGGCTCAACAAGGCGCTCGGCGGCACCCTGGACCTCGACATCGCCATCGACTCCTACCCCGAGAAGTTCGCGACGATCCTCGCCTCCGGCGACCTCCCCGACCTCATGTGGGTGCCGCCGAACCAGGGCATCCCGAATGTCGGGCCGATGCTCGATGCCCAGTTCACGGACCTCACGGACTACCTCGCCGGCGATGCAGTGCTCGACTACCCCAACCTCGCGGCGCTGACGCCGGGCTCATGGCGCACCGCCGTGGTCAACGGGCGGATCTGGGGCGCGCCGATCCCCTCGACGCCGTTCGGCCAGGTCTACCTCGGCAATCCCACCGTGTGGGACGAGGTCGACGGCTTCCAGTGCTCGAGCGCCGAGGAGTTCCTCGACAAGTGCAAGGAGATCCTGATCCCCGGCAAGCGGTGGGCGCTGGAGCCGTTCCTGCCCAACGCCTTCCACATGTTCGGCGAGTGGTTCGGCGTCCCGAACCAGTACCGCGTCAACGAGGACCGCACCCTGACCGCCGCGCACCAGACCGATGAGTACCTCGAGGCCCTCGAGTACGCCCAGAAGGTCTTCGAGGCCGGCGTCTTCTACCCGGACCTCAACCACGCCGAGACGGCGCAGGACTTCTCCCGCGGGCGGATCGCCGCTCTGGTCTCCGTCGGCCCCCGAGGAGCGAGCGAGTACCGCCAGTACAACCCGGACCTGGTCGCGGACATCCTGGTCCCGTTCTCCGCCGTCGAGGGCCGCCGCCCCGTCTACGACATGGGATACGGGACCGTCGGCTTCACCCCGTTCAAGAAGACGGACGACGAGGGCAAGATCCGCGAGCTGCTGGATCTGGTCAACTGGCTGTCCGCACCGTTCGGCACGGTCGAGTACGTCCAGAAGAACTGGGGCACCGAGGGTGAGGACTACGAGATCGAGGACGGCAACTACGTCCGGATCGGGACCGCCGAGGCCGACGTCCCGGGCCTGCAGTCCGCGCTGACCATCATGACGGCCGGCGAGGGAGTGATCTACAACCCCCATCCGTCGGACTCCGAGTACATCTACGAGAAGGAGAAGGAGCTG
Source organism: uncultured Corynebacterium sp. (assembly GCA_964535185.1). GTDB lineage: Bacteria > Actinomycetota > Actinomycetes > Actinomycetales > Dermabacteraceae > Brachybacterium. The sequence continues at coordinate 80 of CAZHSL010000278.1, read as the reverse complement.
CTGGAGCTGATGATGCGTCGGCCCACGAACGGGCTCTACTCGGACACCAGCTCGAAGAAGGGCACGGAGATCAACTCGCG
>CAZHSL010000277.1:0-4064 GCA_964535185.1 uncultured Corynebacterium sp. | reverse complement strand
AGGAAGTAGAAGCGGGCGCCGGAGACCTTCGCGCCGCGGGCCATGTCGATCGCCTGCAGCCCCTCGGCGATCTCGAGGTGGTCCTTGATCGGGTGGTCGAAGCGCGGGATCTCGCCGACGTGCTCGCGCACGGTGAAGTCGTCCTCGAGGCCCTCGGGGGCGCCCTCGGAGAGGTTCGGGATCTCCCGCAGCGCGGCGTCGCGGGTGGCCAGCGCCTCGCCCGCCTCGGCCTCGAGCCGCTTCACGTCGGCGGAGAGCTGCTTGACCTCGGCCAGCAGCGCCTGCTTCTCATCGCCCGTCGCCTGGGCGACCTTCTTGCCGAAGGCCTTCTGCTCGGCGCGCGCGGACTCGAACGCCGCGGTGGTCTCGCGCCAGCGGACGTCGGCCTCGAGCACGGCGTCCACGGTGGCGGGGTCGCGTCGACGAGCCCGCTGGGCGTCGCGGACGGCTTCGGGGTTCTCGCGCAAGTGCCGCAGATCGATCATTGCACCAGGGTACCCGCGCCCGCATCCGTCCATGCCGCTACTCTGACGGCATGGACCTCACCCTGCTCCTGCTGAGCATCACCACGGTGGTCATCGCGGTGGTCGCCATCGTGATGCTCGCGGTGGTGCTGCGCCATCTGGGCCGTCACCGACGCGAGCTCGCCGCGCTGAAGGCGGCGACCGCGGCGCTCGACGGAGGCACCGGCGCCTCCGGGGACGAGGCGGCGGGCGAGGCGACGGACCCGTCGGCCGACGACGACGTGCTGCGGAAGGTCGCCGTGGTGCTGAACCCCTCGAAGTTCAAGGAGACCGACTCCTTCCGCCGCAAGATCACCGACGCCGTGGCGCGGATCGAGGGCGCCGAGGTGGTCTTCTACGAGACCACGATCGACGACCCGGGCACGGGGCAGACCGAGCAGGCGGTCGCCGACGGCGCCGACCTGGTGATGGCCGCCGGCGGCGACGGCACCGTGCGCCTGGTCGCCTCGGTGCTGGCCGGGACCGAGACCCGGATGGGCATCATCCCCTCCGGCACCGGGAACCTGCTGGCCCGCAACGTCGACATCCCGCTGGAGGACCCGACCGGCGCGATGGTCGCGGCACTGACCGGGAGGGACCGCCGGGTCGACGTGGGCTGGCTGCGCGTCGGAGACTCGGTCGCGTCCGCACGGGCCGCGGAGCGTCAGATCTTCCTGGTGATCGCGGGGTTCGGTGCCGACGCGGAGATGATCGGCTACACCGATCCGGAGATGAAGAAGCGCATCGGCTGGATCGCCTACATCTTCGGCGGGATCCGCACCGTGCTGGGCCGCTCGGTGGACGTCGTCGTGCAGCTGCCGGACGAGAGCCGCCACGCGCACAAGGCGCGCACCGTGCTGCTGGGCAACGTCGGCAAGCTGCCCGGCGGTTTCGTGCTGATGCCGGATGCGACGATCGACAACGGCCGGCTCGAAGTGGTCGTGGCCGGCTGGCGGGGGGCGGCCGGTTTCAGCCAGGTCGCCGCTCAGGTGGTGAACCCGAAGCTCACGCCGAAGTTCGGCCCCAAGCTCTCCACCATGGAGCGGTACCTGACCACCGGGATCCGGGTGACCACCACGAAGCCGCAGCCCGTGCAGCTCGACGGCGACACGGATTCCGAGGCCACGCACATGATCGCCACGGTCGATCCCGGCGTGCTGCGGCTGCGGGTCCCCGCGGGCGGGGACTCCCCGAAGCGCTGATCACCGGGCGGTCTCGCCCTCCTCGACGCGCTCGTCCGACAGCGGCGGCACCACCATGACCGGGCGCTGGGCGCCGTGCAGCGTGGCCCGGGAGACGGAGCCGAGCAGCGCGCTGGCGATGCGGCCGCGCCCGTGGGAGCCGACCACGAGCAGCTGCGCCGAGGACTCGGATCCGGCGTCGTGGAGCGCCGCGGCGGCCACCCCGACGCGCACCTCCCCGGAGACGTCCACCCCGGGGACCTGCTCGGCGATCCAGGCGACCTCCTTCTGCAGCTCCTCGTCGAGCTCCGCCCGATGCCGCTCGATCAGCTCGGAGGCGTCGCGCGGCTGCAGCGGGAACCAGTACTCGCCGCTGTCGGGCGTCTGCAGCGCCGTCACCAGCAGCAGGGGCGCGCCGAGAGCGACCGCCTCCTGCGCCGCGTGCAGGGCCGCGCGGCGGGCGTGGTGCGACCCGTCGACGCCGACCACCACCGGCCCGTCGGTGACCGCCGCCTCCGCGGGGACGACGATCGTGGGGCACTGCGCGTGCGCGGGCAGCGCCATCGACACCGACCCCAGCACCCGGCCCAGGAACCCGCCGCGGCCCCGGGCGCCGACGATCATCAGGTGCGCCCTCGCCGAGACGTCGACGAGGGCTCCCACGGAGTCCCCCTCGACCGTCAGGTAGCTGACCGGGCCGTCGTGCTCGGCCAGGCGCGTCGCGGCGGCCTTCAGCACGCTCTCGGCGTCCCGCTTCCTGGCGTCGATCTCCGACGGCGGGGGGATCGAGGCGTAGTTCGGGTACAGCGGCAGATCGGCCTTGTACGTGATGACGACGGTGAGCGGGCTGCCGCGCCGGGCGGCGACGGCGGCGCCGTGGTCCAGCGCCGTCTCGGCGTTCCTCGAGCCGTCGAATCCGACCACGACGCCGAGATCGCGCGCGGCGGGGTCGTAGGGGATCGTGCGGTGCTCCGTGGGGACCTCGGTGTTCATGGCAGTGCCTCCGCGGGGCTACCGGCTGCGGACGATGATGGCGCCCCGCTGTTGAGTCCATCCTCGTCGCCATCGAGCGTACGCCTTCCAGGCGGAGCTGCTCAGGACGGAGGTCCCCGGCGGGCCGGTCACCCCTGGGCCGCCGCCTCCTCCCCCGCCCGCAGCGGCACCACCATGACCGGGCGTCGTGCGCCGTGCAGCGCCGCCCGGGAGACCGAGCCGAGCAGGGCGCTGGCGAGGCGTCCCCGCCCGTGGGAGCCGACGACGAGCAGCTGGGCCTCCGGCTCGGCATCGCGGAGCACCGCCGCGGCCACGCCCACACGCACCTCCCCGGAGACCTCCGCCCCGGGGACCTGCTCGGCGACCCAGGCCACCTCCTCCTCGAGCTGCTGGCGGAGCTCCTCGTGCTGGCGCTCGACGAGCTCCGCGGCATCGCGCGAGAGCAGCGGGAACCAGTACTCCCCGCTGTCGGGCGTCTGCAGCGCCGTCAGCATCAGCAGGGGCGTGCCGCGGTCGGCCGCTTCCTGCGCCGCGAGGAGGGCCGCACGGCGCGCATGGGCCGAACCGTCGACCCCGACCACGACCGGGCCGTCAGCGCTGTGCGCCTCGCCGGGGACGACCACGGTGGGGCAGTGCGCGTGCGCGGGCAGCGCCATCGACACCGATCCCAGCACCCGGCCCAGGAACCCGCCGCGCCCGCGCGCCCCGACCACGACCAGCTGCGCCTTCGCCGAGGCGTCGACGAGAGAGCCGACGGAGTCCCCCTCGACGGCGAGGTAGGAGACCTCGCCGGGATGCTCGGTCAGTCGCTCCGCGGCCCCTTCCAGCACCGCCTCGGCCTGCTGCCGCCGTGCCACGTCCTCGGGGTCCGGCGGCCGCTGGTCATCGGTGGGGTATCCGGGGATCGTGGGGCGGTAGCTGGTGAGGACGGTGAGCGGGCAGCCGCGGCGGGCGGCGACCGCGGCCCCGTAGCCCAGCGCCTCCTCGGCGTTGCGGGATCCGTCGAATCCGACCACGACGCCGAGGTCCTGCACGGCGGGGTCGGAGGGTGTCGGCAGGTGTTCCGGCTGAGCAGCAGTGTTCATGGCGGGTCCTCCGCGGGGCTGGGAGCGACGACGACGGTGGCGCCCCGCTGTCGTGGCCACCGCCTTCGGCCCCCAGAGTAGGCCGTCGGCCGGTGAAGTTCCCGGCACAGGTCCCGTCGATCAGTCCTTCGCCTCACCGACTGATCTTCTACCGCTCGCACGCTCGCAGCACGTCGATCAGCCCTTCAACCTGCCGCTGCGTGCCAGCTCCGGGTCGGTGCAGGAGGAGAGGTCGAAGCAGCAGGGGCGGCGCTTCCCGCCGCGCAGCTTGTCGATCGAGACCTCGACGCGGCGGGCGCGGG
>CAZHSL010000276.1:0-4079 GCA_964535185.1 uncultured Corynebacterium sp. | reverse complement strand
GCCTCGATGCGCTCGGCGAGCTCGACCTCCTGCGCGGCGTTCAGCAGCGCGACCTTGCCGATCTGCTTGAGGTAGTCCTTGACCGGGTCGGCCGTGGCGCCGGCGGTGACGACCTGCTGGGCGGGGGCGTCGTCCACGGCGGCGTTGTAGACGAACCCGCCGGAGGCCTCGACCTTGGCGTCGGTCGCCGAGTCGGGCTTCTTGGCCTCGGAGTCCTCGACCTCCTCCTCGACCTCGGCGAGGGCCTCGACCTCGGACTCGACGGCCTTGGCCGCGGCCTTCTTCGCCGCCGTCTTGCGGGGTGCCGGCTTCGAGGCGGGGGCCTTCCTGGCCGCGGCCTTCTTGGCGGGGGCCTTCTTCGAGGCGGCCGTCTTCGCCGCCGCCTTCTCGGTCGTCGTCGCGTCCTGGGGGGAGTCCGCGGCGTCGGTCCCGACGGGCGAGGTCTCAGCAGTACTGGAGGAGGTCACAGAGTTCCTTCTTCCGGCGGCGGCCCGTGCGGGCGGTCCGCCACACTCGGGCGATCGGTCTTCTCGGCGCGGCTCACGGTCTGCGTCCCGTGGCGCGGATCCCGTCGTACCGGTATCACGGCGCACGAACGCACGGTGCCGTCAAGCCTGTCGAGTATAACGCCCGTCGTCCGTGGTTATTCCCAGTCGGTCGCGGGGATCAGGAACGGGCGTCCGAGGTGATCAGCGGGTCGTCCTTGACGGCGAGCACCGGGCACGGCGCTCCCAGCACGACGCGGCGCGCGGAGGCGCCCAGGTTCAGCTTCCCGATCGGGGGTTTGCGCCGCAGCCCGATCACCATCAGGCTCGCCTCGACCTCGTCGATCACGGAGAGCAGGAACTCCCCGATGTCGCGCTCCGCACTGGTGTGCACGGTGACGTCCCCGCACTCGACACCGATCCGTGCGAGCTCCGCGCGGACCTCGTCCTCGGTCGCGGCGGTGACCCCGCGCTCCGGGTCGTGGTACTGGTGGGAGGCGATGGCGATCCCCTCGGCGCCGCGGGCTGCGTAGCGCACCGCCGCGCGCAGTGCGGCGCGGCCCTGACCGGACGGGGAGTACCCCACGACGATCGTCATGCGACGTCTCCTCACTGTGCGAGCTGTGGCGGGCCGTGCGTGCGCCGGCAGCGGGCGCCCGATGACCTGCCGTCAGCTTAGACGGCCAGCAGGTCGCCGATCCACTTCTCCAGTCCCGGATGGGTGAGCAGGAACGCGTCGTGCCCCACGGTGGAGGAGGCCACGTGCCAGTCGGCACCGGGGACGTGCAGCGCCACCTCCTCCACCAGGGACGGCGGGAACAGTCGGTCGGAGTCGATGGCGACCACGAGCGTGCGGGCGGTCACCCGTCCCAGCGCGGCGGCCACGCCTCCGCGGCCCCGGCCCACGTCGTGGGTGCTCATGGTCCCGGCCAGCGTGATGTAGGAGTTCGCGTCGAACCGTCGCGCGAGCTTGCCCGCATGGTGGTCGAGATAGCTGGTCACCTGGTGCCTGCCGCGGCCGTCGAAGGGGTCCTCCTGCCCCTGGGGCCGGTTGCCGAAGCGGTCCTCGAGCTCCTCCGCGGTGCGGTAGGTGGTGTGTGCGATGCGCCGGGCGATGCCGAGCCCGGTCCGGGGACCGCGGTCGGCGTCGTAGTAGTCGCCCCCGTGGAACTCGGGATCCAGCCGGATGGAGGCGATCTGGGCGTTGTTCCAGGCGATCTGGTCCGCCGTGGCCCGGGCCGAGGAGGCGATCACCGCCAGGCGCTCCACCTCGTCGGGGTGGGAGACGCCCCACTCGAGGGCGCGCATCCCGCCCATGGAGCCGCCGATCACCAGCGCCCAGCGGTCGATGCCCAGCTGCTCCCGCAGCCGCCGCTCCGCCGCGACCTGGTCCCGGGTGGTCAGGACGGGGAAGCGGGAGCCGTAGGGGCGGCCGTCCGGCGCCTCCGAGCTGGGACCGGTGCTCCCCTGGCAGCCACCCAGGACGTTCGGGGCGATCACGTGGTAGCGATCGGTGTCGATCGGCCGGCCGGGACCGACCATCTCCTCCCACCAGCCGGCGCTGGGGTGGGCGCGGCCGGCCGGGCCGCGCACGTGCGAGTCACCGGTCAGCGCGTGCAGCACCAGCACGGCGTTGCTGCGGTCCGCCGCGAGCTGCCCCCAGCTCTCGTAGGCGAGGGTGACGTCCTCGAGCACGGCGCCGCTCTCGAGCTCGAGTGCGCCGATCCCGGCGAAGCGGCGCTCCCCGGCGCCGTAGCGCGGATGCCACGCGCCCCCGGCATCAGGCTCCGGGGCCGGATCCGTGCCGCGGCTCGATGCTCCGTCAGGGGCGGAGGCGGCCGCGGGGATCTCGCGGTGCTCTCCGAGAATGGTCATCGGTGCTGCTCCTTCAGGGCCTCCCGGCCTCCGCGGAACGCGTCCTCGGATCAGGGGCTCGGCCACCAGGCGGGGAAGATCGGGGTGTCGGTCATCCGTGACAGCAAGGGTGCCAGAGTCGACTCCGGTTCCTCCTCCCGCAGCTCGTCGACGAGGCCGCCGGCGGTGGCGAAGCGGTGGTTCCACCACGCCAGCAGCACCAGCAGAGCCGTCAGCGCCCGCCACGCGCTGCGTGCGGTGCCGCGCTGTGACGCCGCGCCCTCCGTCCTCGCCGCCGCCGCGATCGAACGCAGCCGCTCCAACCCGACATACCAGTCGCCACCTGCGCAGACATCCGGATGCGGGGTCCATTCGCCGTCGGAGACGAGGTGCTGCAGAAGGGTCTCGCGATCGATCCGGCGCGAGGCGCCGCGCTCGACGCACTGCGCCAGCAGCTCCCAGTGCAGGCGGTCCACGGCGACCGCGGACAGCAGCGCGGCCACCTGTTCACATTTCGTCATCCGGTCCTGCGCCGACAGCCGCCCGGCCTCGAGCAGGAGCGGGGCGAGCGCCGCGCGGGCGGTGGCGAAGAGTGCTCCGGGATCGGCCGCGGAGGCGAGATCGGCGGGCGGCAGCTCGAGTGCCCGCCCGATCTCGCGCAGCGCGTCGCCGTGCGCGTCGACCTGCGGGATCGGGCGCCCCTGCAGCACCGCCGTCGCCGCGACCCGGGTGTCGGCGAACTCGCGCAGCGGCCCGCAGGCGGTGATCCGCACCTCGCCCCCGCCCTGCGGTCCCGGGAGATGCTGCACGGACCAGCAGGACGCGGAGGCGGCCCCGTGGACCTCGAGGAGCGTGCCGCCCTCCCCTCCCGCATCCCGGGCGGCCTCGTGCACGGCCGCCCCGGCTCGCCGCAGGATGTCCTCGACGACGGTGTCCAGCAGCCTCTGGTGACCGTCGCCGAGCACGATCAGCGCGTGGACGGCCACGGAGCCGCGCTCGTGCATCAGCGCCAGGTGCCGCCGGAGGCTGCTGACCCCGCTGGGACCCAGCAGCTCGTGCAGCGGCGAGCTGGTGATCATCGCGGCCGCGCCCGCCTCCGGGCGGCCGGCGAGGATCAGGCAGTCGGTGGGCGGCCCGGCGAGGCTGAGTCGGGTCTGCGCGAGCAGCTCGGCGGGATCCTCGACGCCGAGGACGGGGCGGCCATGGTCGGCGGGTGTGGTGTCGGTCGTCATGCAGGAGACCCTCGCCGACTCCGGGACGCGGCGGGGCGGGTCGGCCGCAGGTGGGGACGGACCGGCCCTGGGGAGGAACCGTCGGCCCGTCCCTGCCGTCCAGCTGGACATGGGAGGATCGTCGGGCCCGTGAGAAAGGACGCCCCGATGACCTCCGCCGACTTCCCCTCCGTCGACGCGCGGCTGCGCGACCTCGATCAGCGGCTGGTCGCGCGGATCGAGGCGATCACCCGGGACGAGCTCGCGGGGCGTCGCCGCGAGCAGGCGCGGATCTCGCCCGAGACCGCCGAGCTGGCGGACCTGCTGCTCGAGTACCTGGAGGGCGGCAAGCTGCTCCGCCCCCGCTTCTGCTTCTGGGGCGGCGTCGCGGCGCTCGGGCACGAGCCCACGCCGGCCCAGGTCGATGCCCTGGGCCGCTACGGTGCGGCGATCGAGCTGGTCCAGGCGGCGGCCCTCCTGCACGACGACGTCATCGACCACTCCCCCGTCCGGCGCGGCCGGCCGGCGC
>CAZHSL010000275.1:0-4100 GCA_964535185.1 uncultured Corynebacterium sp. | reverse complement strand
CCCTCGCCTTCGCGGACCGGTTCCGCGAGACGCTGCTGGGCAGTGCGTCCAACGCCATGCTCAAGCAGCTCGTGCCGACCACGCAGCTGCCGCGCGCGGTGGCGGTGAACCAGGGCCGGCAGGCCGCTGTCGAGATGGCGTCGGGCCCGGCGGGCGGTGCGCTGCTCGGGCTGTCGATCGCATTCCCGCCCCTGGCCCAGCTGCTGGGCAATCTCGGCTCGGTGCTCGCCACACTGACCATGCGCCGCCGGTACTTCCCGCGGACGGCCGGCGCGGAGCGCACGCGGGTGGGGGAGGACCTGCGCGAGGCGCTGCGCTGGATGATCTCCCAGCCCCTGCGCCTGCAGATCCTCGCGGTCGCCTCCTCGGTGAACCTCGGTGCCAACGGCATCATCTTCGCGGTGCTGCTGGATCTCGCCGCCGACGGGGTCCCGGCCACGCGCATCGGGCTGCTGAACACGGTGCTGGCCGCGGCGATCCTGCTCGGCGCGCTGCTCGCCCCGCGCCTGGTGGACACGGTGCCGACGGGCGTGCTCGCGATCGCCCCCGTGCTGCTGATGGCGCTGGTCGGGGTGTTCCTCGCCCTCGATCCGGGAATGCTCTGGATCGGTGCGGCCTACGCCGTGCTGGGGATCGGGATACCGGCCATCAACGCCTCCAGCCAGGGCTTCTTCACCCACATCACCCCGGTGGCGATGCAGGGCCGGGTCAGCTCGCTGATGCGGCTGGTCTCCACGGCGCTGATGCCGCTCGCACCCGCCGTCGCCGGCTGGGGGCTCGACCTCGTGGGCCTGCTGCCCACCATGCTCGTCTTCGCCGGGGTGCTGGCGCTGGGCGCGGCGGCGGGCCTGCTGGGCCCGGGCCTGCGCCGGATCCCCACCGCCCCGCGCTGGGAGGCCCACGCCCGAAAGGAGGGGCTGGCGGTCGAGGAGGACGAGGAACCGGCCTCCGAGCGCTGAGCGGCGGCGTCCTGCGGGCGCGCCGCTCACACCGCGGGCGGCTCCTCGAGCTGCGGCGTCGGCCCGATCCATTCGGCCGCCCGCGCGCGGCGCGCGATCGTCCGCACCCGCCTGGAGCGCAGGTAGATGAGCAGCACCGCCACCACGAGCGCTGCGGCGCCGCCGCCGAGCAGCCAGGGCGCCCAGTGCGAGAGGCCTGCCACGTCGCCCAGCATGGGTGAGATCAGCAGCAGCGCCGCTCCCGCCACGATCATCAGCACCCCGGCACCCACCAGCAGAGCTGGCCCGAGGGAGCGGGCCACGGCCGGACCCGCCGACTCGCCCTGCAGCGGGCGGCGCAGGGGCAGACCGCGCCCGAGCTGGCCGGGGCGGGAGACCGCCCACTCCAGCAGGAGATGGTCCCGGCGCCGGGTGGCGACCGCCCCCACCAGTGCGGCCAGCAGCCCCGCCACAAGTGCGAGAATCAGCAGCGTGGGCCCCTGCTCGGGGAACCGTTCGGCGAGGCCTCCCGCTTCGGAGCGGAGACCGGCCGCGATCGTCACGATGATCATCACCAGCGCCGCGGCCAGCAGCAGCGCCTCGACCAGGCGCAGCGGCAGCTGACGTGCCTGCAGCTCCGCCTCCGCGGCGGAGGCGAGCTCGTCGGCCACCGGGTCGGCGCCCTCCTCGAGCACCACGCGGCGCTCGTCCGCCAGGCGCTCGGCGAACTCCTCCGTGCTCGGCCCGGAGCGGAGGGAGGGGGCGTACCGGGCGCGCTGCGCCGCGGTGAGCCAGGCCGTCATCACCAGGGCGTCGGCGGAGGCGCGCTCCTCGGGCAGCAGATCGGCGCTGACGATCGCACGGAGCGTCGCCGCCTGACGCCCTCCGAACAGCCCCGGAGCGGTGGCGGGGCCGCCGGGCTGGAGGTGACGCGGTGACGGTTCAGGAGACGTCATGGCACCATCGTCCCAGATCGCTCCGGCGGAAGCCGAGACCGACGGCGCCGCCGTGTGCGATGCGGGGTCCGGGCCGCGCCATACTGGGACGATGATCGCCGTCGCCGACCCCGCCCGCACCGTCGCCGTCATCGGAGCCGGACCGCGGGGCACCGCGATCGTCGAACGCCTGGTGGCGGCGTCGAACGGCCCGAGATGGCGGGGCGGACTCACCGTGCACCTGATCGATCCCCTGGTGGGTCGCGGCGGAGCCGTCTGGCGGGACGACCAGCCCGAGGTGCTGCTGATGAACACCACGACCTGCCAGACCACGATGTACCCCGACGAGTCGTGCCATGCGGTGCTGCCGGTGCCGCGCGCGGAGACCCTCGCCGAGCACCTGCGGCGCGAGGGCCTCGCCCCCACGGACTTCGCCTCCCGCGCCGCGCACGGCCGCTACCTCGCCCATGTGCTCGAGACGGCGCGGCGCGATGCGGTGCCGTCCCGGCTGCGGATCGTCGAGCACGCCGCCGAAGCGGTCGACGTGACCGGACCGGCCGACGGTCCCCAGCGCATCCGGCTCAGCGACGGGCGGGTGCTGCGCGCCGACGCGGTCGCCCTCGCGCTCGGCCACCTGCCCACCGCGCTCGGCCCCCGCTCCCAGCAGCTGGCGGACGCCGCCGAGCGCCACGGCCTGGTCCACATCGGCCCGGCGAACCCGCTCGAGGTCGACTACGCCTCCCTGCTGGGCCGCGAGGCCGTCGCGGTCCAGGGCATGGGCCTGAACTTCTACGACGCGATCGGCATGCTCACCCACGTCGCAGGCGGCCGTTTCCTCCCCGATCCCGCCGCGCCCTCCGGACTGCGCTACCTTCCCGGCGGCGGGGAGCCGCGCCTGGTGGTCGGCTCCCGCTCCGGCATGGTCTACCGGCCCAAGCCCGACCTGGGGGAGAGGATGCCCGAGCCCTACGTGCCCGAGGTGCTCACGGGGGAGCGGGTGCTCGAGCTCGCGGTCCGCGCGGCGGGTGTGGACCACGAGCGGGAGGTGATGCCGCTGATGTTCGCCGAGCTGCGCCGGGCCCTGCAGCGGGAGGGGTTCCCCGAGCTCGCCGACGACCAGCTCCTGCTCACCTGGCTGTTCCCCTTCGGCCGCCGCGGCGGGGAGAGCCCCGTGCCGCACCGCAGCACCCGGGACGTGCTGCGGGAGGCGCTGCGCGCGGCGACCGAGCCCGATCCCGCCTGGGTGCTCATCTACCGCGTGCTGATCGCCCTGCGGATCCAGGTGAACCGGCTCACCGACCTCGGCGCGTACACCACCGAGTCGGTGCGGCAGGACATCGACGGCCACCTGCGCAACGCCTTCGCCTCCTGGGCCTCCGGTCCGCCCGTGCTGCGCGCGCGCCAGGTGCTCGCCCTCGAGGAGGCGGGGCTGCTGAGGTTCACCGGCCCGCGCATGCACCTGGACATCGACGACGAGGCCGGCCGGTACGCGGTGCGCGGCGGGGAGGGGCCGGTCACCCTGTGCGACGCGGCGCTCGAAGCGCATCTGCCGCCCGTGGACCTGCCCGCCTACCGCAGCGCCCTGCTGGGCGCCTGGCGCGAGCGCGGCGAGGTCCAGAAGGACTCCTGGGCCTCGCGCGGATCCCGGCGGCGGATGCTCACCGGCTCCATCGCGGTGGACGGCCTCTACGCACCGATCGGCACCGACGGCACCGTCTTCGAGCGACGGCTGCTGGTCGGCGTGCCGGTGAGCACCGCCCAGCCCGGCTCCGCGATCACGGCCGAGCCGGGCACCTCCCCGCAGCTGCTGCGGCACGCGGAGGCGGTCGCGCTGCGCCTGGCACGGGCCGGCGGCGCGCTCGAGGACGACGTGGCACGATGACCGCCATGAGCACCCCTGCCGCGCCCGTCCTCGATCCCCGCGCCGACATCGCCGCTCTGACCGCAGCGATCGTCGACATCGAATCCGTCTCGGGGAACGAGCGGCAGCTGGCCGACGCGGTCGAGCACGCCCTGCGCGTGCACGCGGGCCACCTCGAGGTGCTCCGCGACGGGGACACCGTCATCGCCCGCACCGATCGCGGCCTCCCGCAGCGGGTGCTGCTGGCCGGGCACCTGGACACCGTCCCGCTCGCGGTCGACCTCCCCTCGACCAGTCGGGTCCGGGACGGTCGCGAGGAGCTGGTGGGCCGCGGCACCTGCGACATGAAGGGCGGGGTCGCGGTGC
>CAZHSL010000274.1:0-4107 GCA_964535185.1 uncultured Corynebacterium sp. | reverse complement strand
CAGGCCGTGGTGAAGGAGGCCGAGGGCGCCGCCAAGAACGCCTCCAAGGCCGACGCCGCCGAGGAGACCGTCGAGGCCGACCTCGCGGACAAGGCCGAGGGCGCCGACGACCAGAAGTGAGCATGCCGCTGCGACGTGCAGCATCACGCCGAGGGCGGGCCGACGGGAGAGATCCCGGCGGCCCGCCCTCGCCGTTCCCGCCCCACCGCGAACCGCGCGTCCCGGGACGAAAGGGAGAGAGCCGACTTTTCGGACACTCTGCATCGCCGCAGGTGGTGGCCGCGCCGAGGCGGGGATTCCGCGCGGTTGTCGGATCGTGACCCGCGCGCGGTCCGCACCGGGCCGAAGGTGTCATACCGTGTGGCCGAGTGCGCTCCGCGCCGAACGCCCACGATGAGGGAGCCTCGGTGCCCGCATTCCACCTCATCCTCTCGCCCCCGGAGCTGTCCCCATGTCCCAGCGGCATCTTCCCCCTGCCCCTGTCCCCGCCCCGCTCTCCGCCGTCTCGCGCCGCACGCTGCTGGCCGCCACCGCGGCCGCCGTCCCCGCCGGTGCCGCCGTGCTCGGCACCGCGCCGGCGCTGGCGGATCCCTCGGTGACCGACGGCGAGACCCGTCTGGTCGACGTGCCGCTCGCCGAGGTCCCGCTCGTCGAGGCCGACGGAGCGCAGGTCCGCGACCTCGCCGACCGGCCGGCCACCATGGCGGGGGTCACCTGGCCCGACGGCCACGACGCCCCCGAGGTGCACGTGCGCGGCCTCGACCTGGACGGCGAGTGGACGCCGTGGCTGCTGCTGGAGACCGCCGAGGACCCGGCCAGCGGTGAGCCGGTCGCCGGCACCGAGCCCGGCTGGGTCGGTGCGGTCACGGCGCTGCAGATCCGGGCGGAGCTCGACGGCGCCGACGTCACGGAGCAGCTCGTGGCGCACGTGGTGACCACCTCGCCGACCGCGGCCGACGAGCAGGTGGTCGCGCTCACCGACGCTCCGGCCACCGACACCGCGGCCGCCGGCCGGGAGGCGGTCCAGGCCCCGGTCCCGCAGATGCGCACGATGGCGGCCTCCTCCGCGGCCAACCCCGCCACCCCGAAGCTGGTGGGCGCGCCGTCGTTCACCTCCCGTGCCGGATGGGGCGCCGACGAGTCCCGCGTGCGCTCCACCAGCGGCGCCGATCAGCTGAGGTCCGTCGTCATCCACCACACGGCGGGCACCAACAGCTACTCCTCCTCCGAGTCCGCGCAGCTCGTCCGCGGCATCCAGCGGTACCACACGGTCACCCTGGGGTGGGCGGACATCGGCTACAACGTGCTGGTCTCCAAGTACGGGCAGGTGTTCGAGGGCCGCGGCGGGGGCCTGCACCGCAACATCGTGGGCGCGCATGCGCTCGGCTTCAACACCGGCTCCTTCGGCATCTCGGTGATGGGCGACTACAGCAGCTCCGCCCCGCCCCGCGCGGCGATGGTCGCCCTCGCCCATCTGGTGGGCTGGAAGCTGCTGAGCACCTTCCAGACGGACGTGAAGGGCACCGCCTCCTGGGCCACGGCCGAGGGCACCAAGCACTCGCAGGGGGACAGGGTCTCGCTGCCGAAGATGTTCGGCCACCGGGACGTGAACTACACGGAGTGCCCCGGGGACGGCCTGTACGCCCGCTTCGGCAGCCTCCGCTCCGAGGCGCAGGCCTTCAACGACGGCGGCTGGAAGGAGCACCTGTGGGCCTTCCAGGGCGCCGGCGGCGCCTCCGCCCTCGGCACCGTGATCCGCAGCGCCCACCGCACCGGGCGCTTCACGGCCACGCAGCTGACCAAGGGGCTCGTCCTCCAGGAGTCCGGTGACGCGTACGGCTACGCCACCCCCTTCGGCCCGCACTGGAGCGCGGGCTGGGGCCGGCCCACCCGCAGCGCCTCCGACGACGGCGACCGACGGATCCAGCCGTTCGAGTCCGGCACCGCGGCGCTCGAGGACGGCTCGGTCCGCTTCGTCACCCCCGTCTTCCGCGACGTGGCGCCCGAGCGGGTCTTCTTCCTGGAGATCCAGGACCTCTTCGCCGCAGGCGTGACCAAGGGCTGGGGCAGCGGCAGCAACCGCACCTTCCAGCCCAACAGCAACAACCTGCGCGACGCGATGATCGTGTTCATCCACCGCGCGATGGGAGCGCCCTCGTACACACCGCCGAAGAGCTCGCCCTTCCGCGACGTGGACCCGGGGTTCGTGTTCTACAAGGAGATCTGCTGGGCGTACGACGAGGGCATCACCGAGGGCTGGGGCAGCGGCAGCAACCGCACCTTCCGTCCGCTCGAGCCCGTCAAGCGCGATGCCGTCGCGGCGTTTTTGTACCGAGCGGCCGGTGAGCCGTCTGCGCGCCCCTCGGATGCGGACGCCTTCGTGGACGTGCCGCGCGACCACATCTTCGCCAAGGAGATCGGCTGGCTCGGGAAGTCGGGGATCAGCCGCGGCTGGGACGACGGCACCTTCCGCCCGAACGCGTACATCAAGCGCGACCAGATGGCGACCTTCGTGATGCGCTGGATGAAGCTCACCGGACGGTACTGAGGTGCTCGGATTCGGCCGACGCCGGCCGGTCCCCGAGGCGCCCCCGCCGTCGGGGCCCAGGGGGCCGCTCGAGGGTCCGCTGTACCTGGTCTCCATGGCCTCGTACCCCAATTTCGGGGACGAGCTGATCGCCCGCCGGTGGCTCGAGCACCTGGCGCGGCACCGTCCCGAGGACGAGGTCTGGCTGGACTGCCGGCACCCGGGGACCGCGAGCGCCCTGTTCGGCGGGATCCACCCGCGCCTGCGCGTCACCGACGCCGTGTTCCGGACGGTCGAGGACTCCCTGCGGGGCTCCCGGCGCACCGTCGAGGACATCATCACCTCCCTGGGCACCCCGCTGTACGACGCTCCGCTGCTGGCGCTGCGGGAGGCGGGGAGCCTGCACCTGCTCGGCGGCGGCTTCGTCAACGCCGTGTGGCCCGAGAACGATCTGCTCGTCGAGGCGATGCGGGTGGCGGCCCGCCTCAGCGGCGCCCCGCTGATCGCGACCGGGCAGGGGCTGGCTCCCTTCGGGCCGGAGACGCTGCAGGGCTTCGACCACGTGAGCGTGCGCGATGCGCCGAGCGCACAGCGGCTGGGGATCCCGCAGGGCGTCGACGACGCGTACCTCGTCGAGCGGGCGCCGGCGCCGGAGCGCTCCGCGCCGACGGAGCTGGTGCTGTGCGTCCAGTCCGATGCGGTCGACGGCGGCGCCTTCGAGCGGCTGATCGGGCACGTGCGCCGCACCGTCGAGGCCTCCGGGATCCCGCGGGAGCGGGTGCGGTACGTCGAGGCGCTGCCCGGCGGGGACTTCGCCGGCTGCGAGCGGCTGCAGGACCTCGTGGCGGAGGACGGGTTCGTGCCGTTCACCCGGTTCTGGCGCGGGGAGTTCGCCCCGGCGGCGCACCAGATCTGGCTCACCACCCGGTTCCACCATCACCTGGTCGCCGCGCTGCACGGGGCACGCGGGATCGCGCTGAGCGCCAAGACCGGCTACTACGACGTGAAGCACGGCTCCCTCGTCGAGGGCGGGAGCAGGTGGAGGATCCAGGACGGCACCGGCGACGTCCTCGATCTCTCGCAGCTGCCGGAGCCCGCTCCCGCGTCGGACAGCATCGCGGCGAAGACCGCGGAGGCGCAGCTGCTGTACGGCCGGGACTGATCGGGCCATGACGACGGAGCCCGCCGAGCAGCTGCTCGGCGGGCTCCGGGATCGTGGGGATCGCGGGGTGTCAGCCGAAGTGGCGCGGCAGGGTGCCCTCGCGCAGCTCCCGCAGCTCGCCCACGCCGAACGTGCCGACGCCGGTGATGTCCAGTGCGTCGCCGCCGGTGGAGCCGAGACGCAGCACCGGGACGCCGTGCTCGGCCGCGAGGGAGGCGAGCTGCTCCTCGTGCGCCGTCGGGACGGCCACCAGGGCGCGCGCCTGCGACTCGGAGAACAGCGCGCTGAACAGATCCACCCCGTCGCGCTCGAGCAGCTCGGTGAGGTCGACGGAGGCGCCCGTGCCGAAGCGGACCACGGCTTCGACCAGCGCCTGGGCGAGACCGCCCTCGGAGAGGTCGTGCGCCGCGGTCGCCAG
>CAZHSL010000273.1:0-4116 GCA_964535185.1 uncultured Corynebacterium sp. | reverse complement strand
CCGTCGGCCGGCCAGTCGCGCACCTCGGTGCCCTCGGGGGCGAGGTTCGTGGACTGGCGCAGGAAGATCGGCCGGCCTACGTCGCTGGCGATCGCGTCGTGCACCGGCAGGGCGAGCACCGGGGTCACGGCGCGCAGGAAGTCGATGGTCTCGGCGATCTTCGACCAGGGGGCGACGACCGCGAAGGCGAGCACGTCGATGCCGCGGAACTCGGGGACGGGCTCGAGGGAGTCGCCCGTGATGCCCAGGCGCGGGCCGTCCCCGGCCGAGAGCACCAGTCCCGTGTTCCCCACGCGCGGGATGTCCGGATGGATGATCGCGTGGTGGCCGCCCACGGCCTCGAGGCGCACGGCCGGCTCGCCCGGCGCGGCTGGCAGCTCGTGCACGTCCCCGGCGGCCAGCGCCCGCAGGCGCCCGGCGGGGACCGCATCGACATCGTCCGCCGGCTCGGCCAGGAGCGCGGCCGTCTCCGGCTCGGCGATCACCTCGGCGCCCTCGGCCCGCTCCAGCACCTCCTGCAGCAGCGCGCGGTCGACGTGATCGGGATGCTGATGCGTGATGAGCACGGCGTCGAGACCGGCGAGCAGCTCGGCGTCCAGCCCGCGCACCGCCTCGGCGCTGAACCCGCCGGGGTCGACGAGCAGGCGCCGCCCGGCGAGCTCCACGAGCAGACACGAATGGACGAGGTGACGGATCTTCATCGGGTCCTCCCGGGACGGATTCAGCGGTGGTCCGAACATATCCCCGCGCGAGCCATCTGCCCAGGCCCCCTCTCCCCCGCTCCGGCCGCTGCGGTGACGCCGCTCCCATCGTGGGCGGCGCGGCGCCGGGGCGCTCCGGATCGGTAC
The DNA here is from genome assembly GCA_964535185.1 of uncultured Corynebacterium sp. Taxonomy (GTDB): domain Bacteria; phylum Actinomycetota; class Actinomycetes; order Actinomycetales; family Dermabacteraceae; genus Brachybacterium. The sequence continues at coordinate 3,268 of CAZHSL010000273.1, read as the reverse complement.
GATGAGGCGGTCGGGTCCGGCCCGTCGGCCGCTCCGGGCGCCGATCGTGCCCGCACCCGCTGAACGCATCCGTCAGGACCGCACCGCGCGGCCGTCGTCCCCAGGAGAGCACCCATGCCACGTGTCGTGGTCCACGTCATGCCCAAGCCGGAGATCCTCGACCCGCAGGGCAAGGCCGTCGCCGCCGCGCTGCCGCGTCTGGGCTTCGAGGGCATCGCCTCGGTCCGTCAGGGCAAGCGCTTCGAGCTCGAGGTCGAGGGCGAGGTCACCGAGCAGGTGCTCGCCTCCCTGCGCGAGGCCGCGGAGACCCTGCTGTCCAACCCCGTCATCGAGGACGTCGTCGCGATCGAGGTCGACGGCGCGGCCCACGGGGAGGCGCAGGCCTGATGCGCATCGGTGTGGTGACCTTCCCGGGCACGCTGGACGACCGGGACGCGCTGCGCGCCGTGCGGCTCGGCGGCGCCGAGCCCGTCGCGCTCTGGCACGGCGAGGACGATCTGCAGGGCGTCGAGGCCGTCGTGCTCCCGGGCGGCTTCTCCTACGGCGACTACCTGCGCGCCGGCGCGATCAGCGGCTTCGCACCGGTGATGGAGAAGGTGGTCGACGCCGCGAAGGGCGGGATGCCGGTGCTGGGCATCTGCAACGGCTTCCAGATCCTGTGCGAGACGCACCTGCTGCCGGGAGCGATGATCAAGAACGCGCACCGCTCCTTCCTCTGCCGCGACCAGCCGCTCGCGGTCGAGAACGTGCAGACCGCCTGGACCCGCGGCTACGAGGCCGGGCAGATCATCCGGATCCCGCTGAAGAACCAGGACGGCCAGTACGTGGCCGACGAGCGCACTCTCGCCCAGCTCGAGGACGAGGGCCGGGTCGTGTTCCGCTACGCCTCCGGTGCCACGCACGGTCCGGCGGGCTTCGAGCAGAACCCCAACGGCTCGCGCCACGACATCGCGGGCATCACCAACGCCGCCGGCAACGTGGTGGGGCTGATGCCGCATCCCGAGCACGCGGTCGAGGCCGGCTTCGGCCCGGACGAGCCGGGCGCGGGCACCCGCACCGGCACCGACGGCCTGGCCATGTTCACCTCGGTGCTGACCAGCCTCGTGAGCTGACCCCCGGCCGGTCAGCGCACGGCGCTGAGCACCGTGAAGCGCCGGTCGCGGAAGCGCTGCCGGACGTCCCCGAAGCGGCGCGTCAGCTCCGGGCGGTAGCGCAGGTGGGAGTTGTGCACGAACCACAGCTGCCCGCCGGGCCGCAGCACGCGCGCCGCGGCGTCGAGCAGCCCCTGCACCAGGGTCGCGTCCACGACGGTGCCGTCGTGGAAGGGCGGGTTCAGCAGCACCAGGTCGGCGCTGCCGTCGGCCTCCTGTGACAGGGACTCGTCCCAGGCAACGCGCACACCGTCGCGGGCGAGGCCCGAGGCCTCGAGGGTGGCGCGGGTGGAGGCGACCGCGTCGGCGTCGTCATCGCTGCCCAGCACATGCGCCCCGGGCAGCGCCGCGGCGAGGTGGGCGGTGAGCAGGCCGTTCCCGCTGCCCAGGTCGACGGCCCGCTGCGCCGTGACCTCACCGGCGACGAGTGCGGCATCCAGCGCGTCGAGCAGCAGCAGGCTGCCGGCATCGGCCCGGGCCCTGCCGAAGACGCCGCCGCTGCCGCGCAGCGCGAGCTCGCGCTCCTGCCCGCGCACCCGCACGGTCGCGGCGCCGGCGGCCGGCTGCGGGGCGGCGGCGTCCGGGCGCGGCCCGGAGGCGATCAGCGCGCGGGACTTGCCCAGGCCCCGCGAGGCGCGGACGTCGGTGAACGAGCCGGCGAGCACGTCGTTCTGGGAGCGGGTCATGTGCTTGACGCGGCCGCCGGCGATCAGGGTCAGATCCTCGCGCCCGGCCCGGGAGGCGAGGCGGGCGAGGCGACGGGCGAGGTCGTCGAGACCGGCCAGGGATTTCGGCAGCCGTGCGAGGACGAGGTGGGCGTCGGACCCGGCGGCGAACTCCTCCAGCGGGGCGGGGTCCTCCTCCGCGGCGAGCACCACTCGGCCCGCCCTCACCTCATCTGCGAAGCGCTCGGCGAGGGCCGTGGTCTCGCAGCGCGAGGCGTTCCAGGACCAGACGCGGGCCTCGGGCTGCGCGGAGACGGAGTCGAGGGCGGCGGCCGTCAGCGCCCCGGTGCTGTCGCCCACGACGACCAGGTCGCACGGGCAGCCGGTGCCGCTCTCCTCCTCGGCGGCGCGGAGGATCACGCGCTCGGTCTGGTCGAGCGGGGAGGGCCCGGGGGTGTCGGGGCCGGTCGTGTCGGGGGTGCTCACATCGTCCTTCATCGGGTGGTCCGTCGCGGGGGTGCGCCGGCGGTCAGGGCAGGGCGCGGCTCATTCGGGCAGTCCGCGGCGGCCGCGGGAGCGCAGGTGGCCGTTGGGCAGCTGCGGCGCGGGCAGGGCCGCGGGCGTGTGCGGGGCGAAGGGGCCGAACTGCTCGTCGTCGGCCGCGAGCCCGCCGCGCTCCCGGGCGACGGCCGCGATCGGTGCCTCGGCCAGCGGCAGCTCGGCCCCGATCTCCGCCTGGTAGCGCGCACGGAACTGCACGATCTCCTCGTGGGTGCGGCCCACGAAGTTCCACCACATGATGATGTCCTCGCCCAGCGGCTCCCCGCCCAGCAGCATCGCGCGCAGGTCCTCGCCGTCCTCGGCGCGGAGCGTCAGCTGCCGGGTGCCGTCCGGCAGCACCATCAGCTCACGGCTCGCGACCCTCGTCCCGCGCGAAACGGCAGGGCCCTGTCCGTCACCGGGCACCTCGGCCTCGAGGCGTGCTCCGCCGCGGTCCACGAGCAGGCCGTACTCGTGGCCGGGGTCCAGATCGATGCGCAGGCCGCCGCCGGCGCGCAGATCCACCTGCACCATGCTCAGCGCGGTGTCGGTGGCCACCTCGCTGCGGTCCTCGAGCACCGTGCCGTCCTCGGCAGTGGCGCGGAAGGAGCCCAGGCCCACCCGGGCCCGCGCCCCTCCGCCGCGGATCTCGGGCGGGGTGGAGACCTCGAAGTGCTGGTCGCGGAACCGGGCGCGGTCGGGAAGGGCGTACCACAGCTGCACGCCGTGCAGGATCGTGGTGTCGGCGACGGAGTACTCCGAGTGGGTGATGCCGGAGCCGGCCACCATGATGTCCACGTCGGCGGGGCGCACCAGGGCGTGGCTGCCGAGCGAGTCGCGATGGGTGATCGCGCCCTCGAAGAGCCAGGACACGGTGGCCAGGCCCGTGTGCGGGTGGCGGGCCACCTGCAT
>CAZHSL010000272.1:0-4135 GCA_964535185.1 uncultured Corynebacterium sp. | reverse complement strand
CCCCTCCTCGACCTGCCAGGAGCCCCTGTGGACGCCACCCCGCACGATCCTCGACCCGCCGTCGTCCCCATGCGCGAGCGGCTCCCCGCACTGCGCCCCTTCGCCGGCTGGGATGACGTGGCCCCGGACGTGCTCGCCGCCTGGGATGCCCCCTACGGGCCCGAGGAGCAGTGGGGCCTGCGCATCGAGGATCATCAGGCGCCCGGCCCGAACGGCCCGGTGCCGGTGCGGGTCTACACCCCCGCCGCCGCGAGCGGGCCGCGCCCGGTGCTGGTGTGGTGCCACGGCGGCGGGTTCATGCACGGCGACCTCGACATGCCCGAGGCCGACGCGACCGCCCGCGGCGTCGCGGGCCGGGCCGGCGCCGTGGTGGTCTCCGTCGACTACCGGCTGTGCGATGAGCCCGAGGCGCTCGGCGGGAGGAAGGCCCGCCGCTTCCCCGGCACCGCCGAGGATCTCGTGATCCACGCCCCGATCCCGCTCCAGGATGTGCTCGCCGCGGTGCGCTGGACCGTCGCCGAGGCCGACCACCTGGGCATCGACCAGGAGCGTCTCGCCCTCGGCGGCGCGAGCGCGGGCGGGAACCTCGCCGCCGCGGCCACCCTGTCCCTGGCCCACGAGGGCCGCGCCCCGGCCGCCTCTCTGCTGCTCTACCCCGTGCTGCACCCGCTGCGTCTCGAGCCCACCGCCGAGGAGGCCGCTGCCGTCGCGGATCTCGCCCCGATGCTGCGCTTCACCCTCGAGACCACGCGGAGCTTCACCGAGAACTACCTCGGCCGCCCAGTGTCCGAGGCGAGCATCTACGACTTCCCCGGTCTCGCGGACTCCGCCCAGCTGGCCGCTCTGCCCCGCACCTATCTCGAGGCCGATGAGCACGATGACCTGCGCATCAGCGCCCGCCGCTATGCCGAACAGCTCTCCGAGGCAGGCGTCGAGGTCGAGCACGTGATCCGTGAGGGCGTCGCCCACGGCCACCTCAACCGGATCGGCCTGCCCGAGGCCGCGCAGACCATGGACCGCCTCGCCGAGATCCTCGGCGAGCTCTGACCCCACCCCCTTCCCCGCACCTCCCGAGAGGCTCGTACCCCCGATGACCGTCACCGCCCCCGCCGAGATGGAGCGCCGCCTGCGCACCCTGGCCGACGCCGCCTCCCGCGGCCCGCTGCGCCCCGAGGACGAGGCCGCCTGGAACGCGCCCTATGGTCGTCCCGAGCGCTGGGACCTGCGCATCCAGGACTGGGAGGCGCCGGGCCCGCACGGCCCCGTCCCCGTGCGGGTCTACACCCCGATCCGTCCCGCGAGCGGGCCGCGCGCCGTGCTCGTGTTCTGCCACGGCGGCTCCTTCCAGCACGGCGACCTCGACATGCCCGAGGCCGATGCGACCGCCCGCGGCGTCGCCGGCCGCGCGGATGTCGTGGTCGTCTCCGTCGACTACCGGCTGTGCGACGAACCGCCCGGCGGCAGCCCCGCCCGGCAGATCCCCGGCACCGACCCCGCCCTCGAGGTGCGCGCCCCGATCCCGTGCGATGACGTGATCGCCGCCGTGGCCTGGACCCGCGCCCGCGCCGCACAGCTCGGCATCGACCCGGATCGACTCGCACTCGGCGGGGCGAGCGCGGGCGGGAACCTCGCCGCCGCCGCCTCGCTGCGGCTGGCCGAGGCCGGCCGCGCCCCGGCGCTTTCGCTGCTGATGTACCCGGTCGCGCATCCGCTGAACCCCGAGGCCACCGCCGAGGAGGCCGCAGCGCTCGCCGATCTGCCCGAGCTGCTCCGCTTCACGCCCGACAAGATGCGCCGTATGAGCGAGAACTACCTCGGCCGCCCCCTCGAGCACGCGACCGCCCACGACTTCCCGGGCCTGGGCACCGCGCAACAGCTCTCCGTGCTGCCGCGCACCTACATAGAGTCCGACGAGTACGACGACCTGCGCACCAGCGCCCGCCGCTACGCCGAGCAGCTCGCCGGGGCCGGGGTCGAGGTCGAGCACGAGGTGCGCCGCGGCGTCACCCACGGGCACCTGAACAAGGTAGGCCTGCACCAGGCCGCCGAGTCCCGCGACCGCCTGGCCGCCCTGATGAAGGAGCTCTGAGGCCGTGGAGCACGGCATCCTCACCGACCGCGCCGGCACCGCCGCCGCCTACGCCGCGGGCGCCGACTACGTCGAGCCCACCATCCTGCACAACCTCCTGATCGAGCAGGCCGACGGCACCTGGCAGGAGGCGCCGCTCGCCGACGCCTGGCAGCCCGCCCCCTCCTTCGCGGTGATCGCCCCCGCCGGCCTCGGACTCTCCGACCCCGCCGCGGACCACGAGGCGATCGCCCAGCACCTGCGCCTGGTGATGACCGCCGCGGCCCGTCGTGCCCGCCCCGGCGCCACGATCGTGCTGGGCTCCGGCGCCGCCCGCACCACCCCCGAGGGCGTCGACCCCGCCGCAGCCCGGGAGCAGCTGGCCCGCACCGTGCGCCTCGCCCGCGACCTCGCCGCCGAGCACGGCCTCGAGGCGATCCTCGAACCGCTGCACCGCGGCGAGACCGACCAGATCAACACCCTCGCCGAGGCGATCGAGTTCCTCGACGCGCACGACCTCGCGGAGATGCGCGTGGTCGCCGATCTCTTCCACATCATGCTCGAGCAGGAGAGCCTCGAGGTGGTGCGCGAGCACGCCGGACGCGTCGCCCACGCCCACATCGCCGACACCGACCGCCGACCGCCCGGCCAGGGCGACTGGCCGCTGCGCGCCTTCCTCGCCTCCCTGCGCGAGGGCGGCTACCGCGGCGCCGTCTCGATCGAATGCCACTGGCAGGACCTCGCCGCCGAGGCGGCGGGGGCGCTCGCCGCACTGCGGGAGGCCGACGGGATCCCCGCGGCTCCCGCTGCCCGCGAGGAGCGCGCCGCGCAGACCGCGACCGGCGCGCTGGTCACCGTCTCGCGCGCCCCCACCACTGCGCGCACGGCGGTGATCAGCCGCAACGGCGGCTGGTGCTGGTTCCAGGACGAGCGCGCCCTGATCGATCCCGCGACCGGCACGCTGCTGCTCGGCGCAGTCGCCTCCACCGGCGGGGCCGACGGCGAGCGGCGCGGCGGGGACGTGAACCTGCACGTGGTGGACCTCGACCGGCTCGGCGAGCCCGGCGCCGCCCGCACCATCGTGCTCCATCCCGGCCTCGAATCCGACGACCACGACAACCCCGCCCTGTGGCGGCGGGCCGACGGGCGCTGGGTCGCCGTCTACAGCCGCCACAAGAGCGACGACCTCACCCGCTGGAGGGTCAGCGAGGGCACCGACCCCACCCTCTGGGGTGAGGAGAGATCCTTCGACTGGACCACCCTGTTCGAGTCCCCGGAGCAGGGACGGGCGCTCGGCGGCGGGCGCGGCGTCACCTATCAGAACATCCACCCGCTCGACGGAGTGCTGCACTGCTTCGTGCGCGCGATCAACGACGACCCCTGCTACCTCGTCTCCCACGACGACGGCGAGACCTGGCAGTTCGGCGGCCGCCTGCTGACCCGCGAGAAGATCGGCTACGTCAACGGCTACGCCCGCTACGCCTCCGGCACCCACCTGGGCACCGACGACCGCATCGACCTGATCATCACCGAGCACCACCCCCGCGACTACGCCACCTCCATCTGGCACGGCTACCTCGAAGGCGGCCGCCTGCACCGCGCCGACGGGACACCGGTGGGCGAGCTTGGTCGCGGGCTCGAGCAGACCGCGCCGCGGGCCGAGGACCTCACCTGCGTGCTCGCCAGCGGCTCCACCTGGGGCGGCGCGGTCATGACCCACGCCTGGACCACCGACCTGCGCCGCTTCGAAGACGGGACTCTGGTGGCGCTGATGACCGCCCGGGCCGACGACACCCTCGGCACCGCCACCAGCCGCCACGAGACCGATCCGATCGACCACCGCTTCCTGTGGGCCGTGCTCGCACCGGGGGAGAGCGACTGGCAGGTGCACCACCTCGCCCACGCCGGCCCGCAGCTGCTCGCCCACGAGGAGGACTACACCGGCCTCGGCACGATCGACCCGGAGGACCCGGGCGCGCTGTGGATCTCCACCGTGGTCGATCCGCGCGACGGCACCGCGCTGCCCGTGCACGAGATCTTCCACGGCCGCACGAGCGATGCGGGGGA